>JAZUFS010000262.1:0-4408 GCA_045640805.1 Treponemataceae bacterium | reverse complement strand
TCTGGTGCAATCTCAGCAGCTGCCTCTGGTTCCTCTGCTGCAGGTTCTTCCTCTTCGTGTTCTTCAACAGCAGGAGCTGTTTCCTGAACAGGTTCGGCTGCCTTCGGAGCAGAAACAACAGGCTCTGAAACAGTGGCTGTATCAAGACAGACTGCATTCGTACTGTTTGTTACGTCAGAAAGGAATGAGGCATCTTCAAGTTCATCTGCAGTTGCCTTTGAGGCAATGAAATAAACTACGACAGGATGGAACTCATCCTCATAAAGTTCATCAAAATCAGGGGTTGTCTTAAGGATTGTACCCTTTGTCTTAAGGGAAGCAAAAACCTGAATACCACCGACACTGTTCATCGGATTTGATTCATCAAATTCAACGGTTACAGTCCAGAGTTTTTCGTCCTTTGCACAATTCTCTCTGAGTTCAAGCATTTCGTACTCAGAAAGTTCCACTGAAACGGAAGCCTGAGCCGGAGCTGGTGTCGGAGCAGGTGCTGCAGCCGGAGCAGGTTTCTGAAGATCTGCCAGAGACGGTTTTGCACCGCCAGACTTCTTCTTTTTATCCTTTTTATCCGGAATGAAAGACCTGAGCTGATTCTTTATCGGCTCCACATCGTCAGAATAGACGTCTCCATTGGAGCGGGCTTCAAGCATTGCCTTAATAATATCAATAGCATTCAAAAGTACATCAACTACCGGTTCTGTAACGGCAATTGTCTTTGAACGCAGTTCATCAAGCAAATCTTCTACAGCATGAGTAAATTCTGAAAGCTCATGCATTTCAACAGTTGCCGAACCACCTTTCAGCGTATGGGCAGCTCTGAAAATTTCGTCAATTGCTTCATGATTACCTGGGTCATTTTCAATAACAAGAATATTGCTTTCAAGATTTTCGACCTGCTGGTCTGCTTCACTAAAGAAGTCCTTAAGCAATTCTTCGTTGTTAATATCAAGATAGTCACTCATACTATCATATTTTATCAGCAACATTTGATAAGTCAAGAGAAATAAAAGGAAAATAGATTTTTGAAGTTTTGTGGAATATTTTACTCAAGCGTGATTTTTCAGCATGTAAACCATGTCATCCGCTTAAGTTTACGGCCGGTTCTGCCGATACTGTAACGGGGTTTTATCCTCCGGAGAAATGATCATGAAACTGAATTTCAAGAAAACACTTCTAATCATACTTTCTGCCTCGCTTCTTACTCTGGCGGCCGCTGAATCATCATTTTCAGGGTTTGCGGGAGTCAATCTTGATGTAAAGCCTGCCGCGAATTATATTCCCGAAGTTTTTACACAGGGAGTCGTTGCCGGTCATTATGCGCTCAATGAATCCATTTCTTTCAAGGGTAATTTCCAGTTCGCAACAGGAAACATCGTAAGCAGCGGTCTGTTTCAGAGCACCCCGTCAACATTTGCCATCAGAGAACTTTCAGCCACATATACATTTTACGGAAAACGTTCCGCCATGCACTTTTCTGCCCTGATTGGCGACCAGAACTCATTCGGCTCTGACTCTTTCGTCAGACAGTACCTTGGTGTACGTAAATATTCCCCTTCGCTGATGACTCCGCTCATTACACCTTTCACGGCAGGCATGCACACAGAAACAGGCGCAGGGTTGTCATTCGCAGATGATTTCGGGCCGAATGCTCTTGGAGTATGGTGTTTCTATGACAAGGACGACGGAACAGGAAAACATCAGATTAACGCAGATGTTCAGTATGCGTTTCTGGCAGGAAGTTCCATTTTTGATACGTCACTTGGAATTACACTGCCGATAGAGAACGGTACATCCGGCGGACAGAGTTCCATACAGAAAGTACTGCTTCGGGGTGGTACTTCAACAATACTCAACATATCCGGCAGGATGCAGCTGTTCTTTGAAGCCGGAGTTTCAGGTGTTTCCCTTCCCGACTATACGCCAATCGGACTGGAAAATCTTTTCCTGTTTGCAGAACCGCGTCTTTTTCTGCCACACTGCAATCTTACCTTATCTTTCTTCTGCCTGTCAGACAGCAGTCTCAGCAATCTTCCACTCATTACAAAACCGCTTGGCTGCAACATCAATTTCGAGACACTTTCATTTTACCTGTTCAAGCACACTGCTTCGGCGGGCATTGATATAGCCGCATGTTCACCAAGAGATCTGGACATGACAGGAACAAACGGACTTGATGTAATAATTGCCCCGTACATGGACTATTCACTTTTCTCCGGCAATTTCAAGATATCAACTGAGTTCCATCCGCTTGCCTATGCGGATATAGCGGCGTTCTTCAAAACTTCAATCAGTTACAAGGCACAATTTTGAAAGCTAAATTACTCATCATAATTCTGGCAATTACCTTCATTACGGTAATTCCAGCATTCTCCACAGAAGTCACGACCGGACTTACGTATGATTCTTCAAACGTATCATTTCCGTTCGGCACCGAGTTCAGCATAAAGGAGACGTTCGAGGACGATTCATATCTTTCAGCGGGACTTGTCTACAAGAATGCAGGAGCATACACGGCATCATTTTCATACAGCAAGTTCCTGAGCGTGGCTTTACTTTCAGGCGGCTTCAATTACGACATAAGGACAACGGGCATTTCACAGAATATTGCGGTGGGGACCGGTGTCGTACTCAAGAAATTCTCACTGCTCGCATCTGGGGCACTCAGACTGAACCCGGCAGACATTTTCAATCCGGATATGTACAGCTGCTCAGCGGATGTGATTTTCGACACAAATAACAGGATTGTCGGTCTTTCGTTCCTCTACTCTTCCCAGAAAAAAAGTTCTGGAACAGAGAATAAGATTGGCGGCGGATTTGTTTTCACGGCATACGAACAGGGAGCTCCTGCAGATATCAACGTCAGTGCAGACGTGTACTACGTTGACAATACTTCTGCCAGCGGTCCCGGGTTTGCCGCAGACGCCGGAATGGGGATGAACGTATATCTGCCATTCATGGTCATTCACGTTAAGGGAGCAGCAGATATCCTAAAACCGGGAACACCTTTCGGGCAGAATGTCCCTTACACGATAGGACTTTCCACAAGTTTCAGCCTGTAAAAATCGTCTCCAGCATAAAAAAAGCGCTCAATAATGAGCGCTTTTTTTACTGTGCGTCTTTGGCACGTATTTCCTTTCGCATGATCTTGCCGCTCGTCGTCTTAGGCAGAGCATCCACAAACTCAACGATTCTCGGATACTTGTACGGCGCGGTCGTTTCCTTTACGAAGCGCTGAATCTCTTTGACCAGAACCTCATCACCTGGCTTGTAGTCTTTTGCAAGAACGATTGTCGCCTTTACGACCTGGCCGCGAACAGGGTCAGGGGCACCAGTGACAGCGCACTCTACAACTGCAGGATGTTTCATGAGGACGCTTTCAACCTCGAACGTACCGATGCGGTAGCCTGAGCACTTGATGACGTCATCACAGCGGCCGGTGAACCAGTAGTAGCCGTCATCGTCGCGCCATGCCTGGTCGCCTGTGTAATAGTAACCGTCATGGAACGCTGCGGCTGTCTTTTCAGGCTCGCCGTAATATTCGCATACAAGGCCGGGGAAGCGGCCGTCAGTTTCAGGAAACTTCTCTTTGTCGAGCTTGAAGGCAAGCTGACCGATGACAGCAACGCCGACTTCTTCATTGTTGTCGTCGAGCAGGCAGGCGTTGTAGTACGGACACGGCTTTCCGATTGAGCCCGGCTTTATCTTCTCGCCGCCGAAGTTGAACAGGGAAACGGTCGTCTCTGACTGGCCGAAACCTTCGGTAATCTCAAGGCCGGTAATGCGCTTCCACTGGTTGAAGACCTCTTCTGAAAGAGGCTCGCCTGCCGTAGAGCAGTGAGTAAGAGAAGACAGGTCTATGCCGGACAGGTCTTCCTTGATCAGGAAACGGTAGATTGTCGGCGGTGCGCAGAATGTCGTTACTTTATGCTTCTGTACCTGATGAAGCAGGTCGATTGGCTGGAAGCGTGAATGGTAGTCGTAGACAAACAGAGCTGTCTCGCAGATCCACTGGCCGTACAGGCGGCCCCATGCCGTCTTTGCCCAGCCGGAATCAGCGACTGTCAGATGCAGACCGCCGTTCTGGACGTGCTGCCAGTACTTTGCCGTGGCGATGTGGCCAAGCGGGTACAGGAAGTTGTGTATTGCAAGCTTAGGATGGCTTGTAGTTCCGGAAGTAAAATAGCCGAGCATGTAGTCGTCGTTGTGTGAAACCTTGTCGCGGTCAAGCTTCGGGAAAGGAGCTGCGTTCTTGCAGCCGGCGGTGAAGTCAATCCAGCCTTCAGGAGCGTTTTCAACCGGGCGGTCAACGCCGAAAGCATTTACGAACACGCAGGTCTTAAGGCTTGGAGATTCGGCGCGTGACTCGTTTACATGCAGGATTACGTCAGGCACGTTGACGGCGACTATC
>JAZUFS010000261.1:0-8943 GCA_045640805.1 Treponemataceae bacterium | reverse complement strand
TAAAGATACCATAGGTTTGGCCAACCGTCAACAAAACTGCACACGTTAAGGTTGGTTTGACACTGAGTACAGTGAATGTTATACTGATTCTAACTGTTCGGGAGACAGAAAAATGGCGAAAAGCCGGCATTATAAACGTATAGAAAAAAACATTGTCGCGAATATCCTTTCTTTCTTTGGCAGAGTCTTTAAAGCCATAGGCCGCTTCTTCGTCCGCATATTCAAAGCAGGTGACAGAAAGCTCACCATCATGATTGTCCCCCATTCCCAGAACAAGGTTGTAAACTTCCAGACAAACGTCTTTTCACTTATCGTCGGCTTCGTCCTCATTGCCGGTGTCATCAGTTCATTCTTCTTCTACAATTTCAAGGTAGCAGACTCTACCCAGGAAATTACACGCCTTATGGAAGAAAACCGCCAGACGCTTGCAAGCCTTGATGAGCTCAGAAACGAGAACGACAATCTTCTTGAAGTCGCAAAGCGTTTCCAGACGACATTGAACCAGTCGCTCTCTCTTATGGGCGTGACACAGGCTTCTACGACAGAAGGTACCGTACAGAGCAGCGACCTCTCGTCACTTTTTGACATTCAGGAACTTTCACAGGGCTCGGTCCGCGAATCAGCGGATATCCGCCAGCTTACATCATATCTTGAAAGCACATTGCAGCCAGTCGAGCAGATGGGTGAACTCTACCAGTCACGCAGCGCCCTGTTCTCTGACATTCCGAGTATCTGGCCGCTCAAGGGTGGCAGTGGCGTAGGTCACATTTCCATGATGTTCGGCCAGAATGTGCATCCTATTACGGGAAAGTGGTACATCCACAAGGGAATGGACTTCTCTACCTGGCGTACCGGTGACCCGATTGTTGCCACGGCAAACGGACGCGTCGTTACAGTCGCGTATGACCCGAGCTTCGGTAACATGGTCGTCATTCAGCACAAATACGGTTATTACACAAGATATGCACATATGAAATCGTTTACCGTAACAAAAGGACAGACGGTTTCTCAGGGTGATGTAATCGGTTACGTGGGTAACACCGGTATTTCCACCGGAGCTCATCTTCACTACGAAGTTCATATCGGTTCTGAAGTCGTTGATCCTGCAAAGTATATCAGCGACCAGAGCGGAAATTAATACAGCAGGTTTTCATGGCATTTATTACGGATGACATTTCCATCAACACATTTATCGGGGCAGGCTCATCGGTCACGGGTGACCTTAAGATTGCAGGCTTCATGCGCATTGACGGCGACGTTGACGGAAATCTGGACATTTCAGGCCGTGTCATAATCGGCGAAAAAGCCCGCATCCGGGGAAATGTCACTGCACAGACTGCAATTGTCGGCGGTGTCGTTGAAGGCGATATCGTTGCCTCTGACGGCGTCCAGCTTTTCGCGACAGCTACGGTTCTTGGCGATGTTATCACGCGTCACCTCAAGGTTGCTGAGAACTGTCTGCTTCAGGGCCAGTGCATTTCAGTCGCGGATGAAGCAGCATACGAAGAAGCTGTCAAGGACTGGCAGAACAGCAGGGCAATCCGCTCGGCGGCGATTGCGGCATCCGGGAAATAGGACATGGCAATTCAGGTAGGCGGGAATATTCCTGCAAATCAGTATGTTACCGCAAGTCAGATGGCCGCAAGCAAGAATCAGGCGGCGCAGCAGACGGCAGAACAGGCTGAGAAAAAGAAGGTTGAACGCTCGCTTCCGGTGCGCAATCTTTTCGCCGACATGCTCAAGAAGAAAGAGGATGAAGAGAGGTTTTCAATTGAGGGTATGCCGCCCGAAATTGCAAAAATGAACTTCGATGAGGCGCTTTCTTATCTGATGGATCAGGTTACCATGGCAGGGGATGAACTGAAGAAGAACCCTTACGGAGACACGTTCCCGAAATACAGGCAGAAGGTGGCCCAGTTCTTCAGATTTGTTGAGAAACGGGCGTATGATATAGAGGAAATTGAGGTCAGGCGTACTGCACGCAGACCGAACCCGAAAAAGAAGTATATCATCAAGATAGTGGATGACAAGCTCGACCAGCTTGCACGTGATATACTGTATAATCAGGCAGACCAGCTTACCATGCTTGCCAGGGTGGATGAGATAAATGGTCTGATTGTTGATTTGATTTCGTAAACGACAGGATGGTACGTAATGAGTGACGTCTTTGAAAATGATATAGATAAACTTTCCGCAGAAGAACTTGCTGCCCTTGAAGATGATAACGTCCAGCAGGATGTAGCCAGTGGCGATTTCGTTTATCCCGATCCGCTGTTCAAGCTCAAGCTTGAGTATTCAAGCGAAGGTGTCTACGCCACAGTTACCGGCAAGATGGATCTTGCTGCCGGCGATTACGTCATCATCCCGACACGTTACGGAAAGGACCTTGCGCTCGTCATGGGCAAGGCTGCATGCCCGGTCGGTATCCGCCCGTCTGACGTGATTACCATCGACAGGAAAGCACTTCCCGAAGATGTCAAGCGCGCAGAGGAACTCAAGAAGAAAGAGGAATCTGCGTTCAAGATTTTCCAGGAGAAAGTCGCCGCCCACAAACTTGACATGAAACTTATTGCTACCCACTATCTGCTTGAAGAGCAGAAAGTGCTGTTCTTCTTCAGCGCCGAAAACCGCGTCGATTTCCGCGAGCTTGTAAAGGACCTTGTCTCTGTCTTCAAGATGCGCATAGAACTTCGTCAGATCGGTGTCCGCGATGAGTCACGCATTACCGGCGGCCTTGGAGTATGCGGCCGTCCGTATTGCTGCCACGCAGTTTCTGACAAGCTCAGACCGGTCTCAATCCGCATGGCTAAAGACCAGAACCTGAGCCTTAACTCCATGAAGATTTCCGGTCAGTGCGGCCGCCTTCTGTGCTGCCTGTCATACGAACATGAGTGGTACGCAGAAGCCCGCAAGAAACTCCCGAACGAGGGTCTGCGCCTTGTGTACGACGGAACGAACTTCCGCATTACAGAAGTGAATCCGCTTACGAGAATGATCAAGATGTCTGGAGAAGATGGTCGTCTGCTCGAAATTGCGGCGTCACGTTTTGAACATGTAAACGGACGCTGGTCAATCAACTGAGTGCCTGCCGGAAGGCGCCACATCAATCAGCTTAAAACGAACAGCGCAGTATCTGAGTCCGGCGTAAACGGCGCCTTATCAAACCCCGAGTAAAGCTCAATATTCGTAAAGCCTGCCTCACGGGCATAGAATTTCACGTCATCAGGGGTAACTGCAAGAACCGGCTCATCCTTGAGTACGGGGAACGAACGGTTTGTGCCCGTTTTCTCCAGTTCCTGCTGCAGTGTCGTGCTATCGTCGTCATCAGTATATAACTCCGAGAACAGCTGCACGCGGATGCTTTCCCTGACCGGCAGCTCTACCCTTGGAGTCTTGTTGTACTTTGCAAAATTCGTCAGTTCAATAATCAGGTGACCGTTAGCCGCGAGAAGCTGGCGGCAGTCGTAGAAGAACTTGCGGAGCAGCGTTTCGTCATGGATGAATATCAGTTTGTCTTCAAGGCAGGAAATGACATTGTAAAAACCCTTTCCAAGGAAACGTGTCATCTCAAGTGTAGACATCTGGAAGAAGCGGATTGACGTATTCGGCATGCGGCGGCGCCGGTTTGCACATTCAAGGATATCCTTTGAAACGTCTATTCCGGTAACATCGTGCCCGTTGCGTGCAATGTAATGCTCAAGCAGACCGGAACCACATCCTATCCGCAGGAAATGTGCGGGCATAAGGTCACCGGCAAGCGCATCATAAAATGATTTCTGATTCTCAGTTACAGGATACAATTCTTCATAATATTCGATTATGTTATTTAAATATTCCATGATACATACAGTATATGACAAAATCACGTTTTTTGTAAAACACTATTTCTGTTTTTAGTAACTAATTTTCTTGTAATGTGACATGTTGAGCAGAATTCACTGTAAATGATATACTCAGAATCATGAAAGACACTAATGAATTATGCCCTTGCGGCTCCGGAAAGAAGTATGGTGAATGCTGCGGCCCCATCATTGCGGGAACTGCACCAGCAGCAACTGCAGAAGCACTTATGCGCAGCCGCTACACAGCGTACGTAAAACACGAAATTGATCACATCGTCAACACCTGCACAGAAGAAGAGAAGCAGGAAATTGACATTGAGGAAACCCGTAAGTGGGCAGAGGAATCTACCTGGTACGGACTGCAGATTCTTGCAACGGATAAGGGCGGCGAAAAAGATGACGAGGGCGTCGTCGATTTCACGGCAACGTATTCACGCAAGGGACTGCGCGATGTCCACAAAGAGCGTGCTTACTTCCTGAAGAAGGATGGCAAATGGCTCTATGACCAGGGAGAACTTATTCCGACGACAATCATCCGCGAGGGAAAGAAAGTCGGCCGTAATGACCCGTGTCCATGCGGATCTGGCAAGAAATACAAGCACTGCTGCGGCAGATAAGAAGGCACGGGTGATGAGCACGTCTGTCATTACCGGCTTTCATGCTGTAGAAGAGCGTATCCGCAGTACGGAAGAGCCGTCGAAACTCACTGTCATATATGCAAATCCCGGTCCGCGAGTCAAGAAAATAGTGCAGGCAGCTCAGGAAAAGGGCATCACCTGCCGTCTGGTGAAGCCCGCCGAGCTTGATGCTGCCGTGGCAGAACTGAGCGCGGCACTTCAGGACCACCGCGGACTCGTGCTGCAGGTAGAATCTGCTGCTTCGGGGCCGGAACCTGCCGACTTCGATGCGTTCGTGGCAGAACATGCCGGCGCACTTCCTGACGGGAAAAAGACGAGCGTCGTAGTTGTGCTCGACTCAGTGACTGACCCGCATAATGTGGGTGCCATAATCCGTAGCTGCGATCAGTTCGGGGCTGACCTTGTCGTCGTGCCGGAACGCCGTGGGGCCCGTGGCGACAGTGAAGTAATCGGCCGTTCAAGCGCGGGTGCATCTGCGTGGGTACCGGTTGCTACCGTGACAAATCTTGTGCGTGCAGTAGAGCAGCTCAAGGAAGCCGGTTACTGGGTGTACGGTGCTGACATGGGCGGAACATCCGCGCCGGAGTCAAAGCTTACAGGAAAAATCGTGCTTGTCATGGGAAGTGAGGGCACGGGAATAAGCCGGCTGCTGGAAGAATGCTGTGACGGCATTATTTCCATTCCGACATGCGGCAAGCTCGACAGTCTTAACGTGTCGGTTGCTGCCGGCGTCCTGCTGTATGAGATACGGCGGCAGAACCTGCAGTGAATCCGCAGCCGCGGTTTCATCTGCATCTTTCTTTGAAAGCCACCTTTTGTCTTGTCAGTTTTGAAGTCAAAGTTTATATTTAAATGAGAGAGGCATTACATGAGCGAACACGACAATGATTCACAGGCAATTGTTGAATACGAAAAGACTCCCCATCAGATTGCGGAAGAGAAAATTCGTGCCATAAAGGCAAAAGCCCGCGAAGATATTGCCGAAGTCAGAAGGCAGCTTCTTGCCGAGACTGTTGAAAGCGTCGTTGATGCCGACAAAAAGGCGTACATGAAGGAAATGCGCCGCAAGAACAGAGAAGCACGCCGGGCCGAATACCAGAACAGAAAGACACGGTATACGGCTGGCGAAGAAATCGTTCACTCAATTTCTCATGGCATCGGTCTTGGACTCGCCATTGCTGCGACCGTACTTCTTGTTGTCCATGCCGCACAGAATGCCGCCGCAGATGTAAAGCCGTATATGATTACATCCTACTCTATTTTTGGCGGTTCGCTCATCCTCGCTTACCTTATTTCAACCTTATATCATGCGCTGACCCCAATCGGCGTAAAGAAAATATTCGACAAGCTCAATCATGCGTTCATCTATTTCCTGATTGGCGGTACATACACGCCGTTCTGTCTTGGCGCGCTCCACAACGGATGGGGATGGTCCCTGTTTGGCATTATCTGGCTTTTCTCCATTTCAGGCATTGTGTTCTACTCAATTTTCGGAAGTAAGATGCGCTTCATTGCAGCATTCACGTACTTTGTGCTCGGCTGGCTGGTTGTCTGCTTCTTCAAGCCGATTCACGCCGTCGTACCCACTATCAGCATGGTATTCCTGATTCTTGGTGGTGTCGTGTACACAATCGGTGCATGGTTCTATACCCTCAAGAGCGTGAAGTGGATGCACTCCGTATGGCATCTGCTCGTTATCGGCGGCAGTGTCCTGCACTTCTTTGCCGTCTGGTTCCTCATCTGATAAACGGGTGGTTTAAATGTACCGCCCATCCCCTTTTACTGCTTGAAATCCCCCTGTAATGTCGCTATTATTTCCTATTATGGAAACAAATAAAAGAACACACACCTGCGGCGAACTGCGCGGATGTGATGATGGTAAGACAGTTGTATTGAATGGTTGGGTTCACCGTATTCGTGAACATGGCGGAATCTCTTTCATTAACTTACGCGACCGCTACGGCATTACCCAGGTCGTCGTCGATTCCGATTCTCCGGCTGAGCTTGCAGAACTGGCAAAGACACTCCGCATGGAATTCTGTATTGCAGTAAAAGGCGTCGTACGCGCCCGCCCTGCAGAAATGATCAACAAGGATATGACGACAGGCGAGATTGAGCTTGTTGCAAAGGAAATTGAAGTACTTTCAAAGTCAGAAGTTCTGCCGTTCATGCTTGATGAGTTCAACAAGGATGGAACTCCGGTCGTAGCAAACGAAGACCTTCGCCTGAAGTACCGCTACCTTGACCTGCGTTCACAGAAAATGCAGCACAACATCATCCTGAGAAGCCAGGTTGCATTTGCAACACGCGAGTACCTTACAGGAAAGGGCTTCCTTGAGATTGAGACACCGACCTTCATCAAGTCAACTCCTGAAGGTGCACGCGACTATCTGGTTCCAAGCCGTGTACATCCCGGCAAGTTCTACTCACTGCCACAGTCACCGCAGTTGTACAAGCAGCTGCTCATGGTATCCGGCTTCGACAAGTACTTCCAGATTGCACGCTGCTACCGCGACGAAGACGCACGCGGTGACCGTCAGCCTGAGTTCACACAGATTGATATGGAGCTTTCATTCACCAACCGTGAGGAAGTTCTTGAGACTACAGAAGGCATGATGGGCTACATCTTCAAGAAGACTCTTGGCGTAGACCTTCCTGTCCACTTTGACCGCATTGCCTGGGAAGACGCTTTCGACCTGTACGGTTCTGACAAGCCGGACCTGCGCTTTGACATGAAGATGCAGGACGCAGACTTTATGGCTTCCCTCAGCGACTTCGGAGCTTTCAAGGCCGGAGCAGCTGCCTGTGGACGCGATGTACAGCGCCACAAGAGAACAGGCCTTAAGGCCCTGGTCGTAAAGAATGTTGCTGACAAGTACAGCCGCAAGATGGTTGAGGAACTTGAAGCCGTTGCAAAGAAGTACAAGGCAAAGGGCCTTGCCTGGATGAAGGTAAACGCCCAGACCGGTCTTTTTGAAGGCGGAATCAGCAAGTTCTATGCCGGTAAGGAAGCAGAGATCTGCGGAAAGCTCGGCGCTGAAAAGAATGACCTGCTGCTGTTCGTAAGCGATGAAAACTGGCAGACAGCATGTACAGCACTTGGTGCAGTACGCAAGCAGCTCGGAAAGGACCTTAACCTGTATAACCCGGCCGATGAGTTCCACTTCGCATGGATCATCGACTTCCCATACTTTGCCTGGAACGAGGACGAGAACCACTGGGAGACAGAGCATCATATGTTCACACTGCCGCAGAAGCAGTACTGGCCGACACTCGAAAGCGATCCGGGCGCCGTAAAGGGTGACCTGTACGACCTCGGCCTTAACGGATACGAACTTGCTTCAGGTTCTATGCGTATCAACGACCCGGAACTGCAGCAGCGCATCTTCAAGATTGTCGGCTACAGCAATGAACGCGCCCAGAAGGCATTCGGCTTCCTGGTCGAGGCATTCAAGTACGGTGCGCCGCCACACGGAGGCATTGCTCCGGGACTCGACCGCCTTGTCATGCTCATGTGCCACGAAGAGTCAATCCACGAAGTCATCGCCTTCCCGAAGAACAACCTGGCTGCATCCCCAATGGATGAGTGCCCGAGCTTCGTAGACGAGCAGCTTATCAAGGACCTGCACATCGCGATTACAGAACGCGAGGAAGAATAGTTTATGCAGGGCGCTTTTAAGCATATCCCTGATTTATACTGATGAAATGAAAACCCCGGACTTGTTTCGGGGTTTTTTAAGGAGATTTACTGTGAAACACCCACTTTTTGTTTCTTTGTTATGTGCGCTTCTTGCGCTCTGCCTTGTTTCCTGTACCTCCTATAAGGCAGCAGAAGCGGCCGACCGTGCTCTGCATGAACAGCTTGAAGGCCCTGATGCATTTAATGCATTTTCCAGCAGCGTTGAATATCCTGCGTATTATTTTGATGAGAACATTTTCGGGCATGAAATGTATGCATATCATGCAGGAAACGTCATTTTCGGCAGAGAAAACAGAGAACTGGCAGAAAAAGTTTTCGGACTGCCACCGGAGTTTTCAAATGGCGTCGTCATTATTTCTTATTCAGAGGATTACTGGTTCAAAGGGAAAAAGCGTACGGCTGATTATGAACTCATCTACTTCAATATTTTCCCTGAAAAAAAGTTCCAGAATGCAATTCCCGAGCGTCCTGTAGCTGTTGAAGAAGGGGATGAGCTTGGTTTGGCTATGGCTGATACCGGTGTTATAATGCGCTGTAAGCGTCCTGATGAGCATCTGGTCTGTTGTGCACGGGTAATCCCGAAATATGACGGTGAATACTGGTATTTTGGTGTTGAGACGCTTGATTCATCAATTCCAAAACTGCTTCTTTTCCAGCCGGTCGTATCCCGGGAAGATGAAATTACGTTCCACACCGACGGGCTTTCAGAAACACTTGAAGAAATCACTTTCCAGTCAGATTCTGTTGACCATCCGTGTTCATA
>JAZUFS010000260.1:0-2799 GCA_045640805.1 Treponemataceae bacterium | reverse complement strand
ATTTACTCCGCTTTGTACAGATCCATACGAAATGCTAGAAAACAATTACATAAAGAAACCTATCTGGTCCTTTGAAAAAGAATATCGTTCAATGATTATTTCTCCATGGCATAGATATGAACATTTGAAAATCTATTATCCTGATGAGATTTTATCTGAAATTATTTTTGGATTTAATGTTAGTACAGAAAAGATTGTAGACATTATCAATTTAATTAAAACAAGTTATTCAAATTTTGAAGAAATTAAATTTTACAGAGCAATACCTAATCGAAATGATTTTAAGATTGAATTTGTAGAAATAAGTTAATTGAGAAATGAATATGCTAATTTTTCGATAATAATCTAACTCCGCAGGCTAAAAACCTACCGTCCACGAACTTTGTCCAATAAAGTTCAGTTAAGTCCAGTCCAGTTAAAAACAAAAAACCACTCAATGCTTGAGTGGTCTGTTATAGCGGGGGCAGGACTCGAACCTGCGCTCGTCCGTGCCCGCAGTTTATTTACTTAATCTCGTAAATCCAGCCTTCAGGAGCCTGCAGGCGGCCCATCTGGATGCCGGTAAGGGTG
The DNA here is from genome assembly GCA_045640805.1 of Treponemataceae bacterium. Classification (GTDB taxonomy): domain Bacteria; phylum Spirochaetota; class Spirochaetia; order Treponematales; family Treponemataceae; genus Treponema_I. The sequence goes on along the minus strand of JAZUFS010000260.1, from coordinate 2,229 downwards.
TCATAGAGCTTGGTGAGAACTGGTCCCATCTCGTTCTTGCCTTCGTTGAAGACAATTTCCTTTCCGTGGTCGTTGATCTTGCCGATCGGGCTGATGACAGCTGCAGTACCGCAGAGACCGCATTCAACGAAGTCGCCGAGTTCGTTCTTGTTTACCGCTCGCTCCTCAACTTCCATGCCGCAGTAATCCTTTGCTACAGAGAGCAGTGAGCGGCGCGTGATTGAAGGAAGGATTGAGTTTGACTTAGGTGTTACGAGCTTGCCATCCTTTGTAACGAAGATGATGTTTGCTCCACCAGTCTCTTCAATGTATGTGTGTGTTGCAGGGTCTGTGTACATGTTTTCAGCAAATCCGTTGTTATGTGCATCAACGATGTTGTGAAGACTCATTGCATAGTTGAGACCTGCCTTGATGTCACCTGTTCCATGTGGAGCAGCGCGGTCAAGGTCTGACATGCGGACGGTGATTGGCTTTACGCCGCCCTTGAAGTATGGTCCGACCGGAGTTACCAGAATGCGGAACTGATACTCTTCAGCCGGTTTTACACCGATAACCGGGCTTGAACCGAACATGTACGGGCGGATGTAAAGGGTAGCGCCTGTTCCGTATGGAGGAACATAGTCGATGTTTGCCTTTACAGTGTCGAGAACAGCCTGAATGAATCTTTCCTTAGGGAAAACAGGCATTTCAAGGCGCTTGCAGGAGTTTTCCATGCGCTCTGCGTTAAGGTCAGGGCGGAAGGTTACGATGCGGCCATCCTGGGTTGTATATGCTTTCATGCCTTCAAAGCAGGTCTGTGCGTACTGAAGTACACCTGCGCACTCACTGATTACAACCTTATCATCATCTGTGATAGTACCGTTATCCCATTTGCCGTCCTTGAAGTTGGCGACAAATCTCTTATCTGTCTTGATATATCCGAAAGACAGGTTTGACCAGTCAAGATCTTTCTTTGCCATGATAGACTCCTTTTCTCGATGATACCTTATTGTATCGTAACTTTAAGAATATTGCAAGAGATTTAGTATTATTAAAGTTGTACTTGAATATATTGCATGCTGCAATTTCCAGGAACTTCCCGGGAGTAATTACTGATTGCCTCCAAAACCTCAAATCCGTGGTATACTGAAATCAGAGACTGAAGATGAAACAGTATACGTATGTCCCTCTGACTGAAACACAGCGCGGTATTTATTTTGAGTGCGCTGAAAATCCTTTATCGACAAAGTACAACAATCCGTTTTATGTGCCGCTTCCAGACACGGCAGATATTGACCGGCTGACAGATGCCATAGGTGAGGTTATCCTGAAGCATCCGGCGTTTTTCGTGACGGTCACGATGTCTGATGACGGACCTGTCATGAAGCGGCCGGATGAAGGGGATATTCATGTTGAGGTAGTTGAAGCTGCATCCATTGAAGAGTTCGGCACATCCTTCATAAAACCCTTTGACATAGAGAATGGTCCTCTCGCACGTTTTGCCGTGTGTCTGACTGACCGGGGAAATGCGCTCTTTTTTGACGTGCAGCATCTTATTTTCGACGGCACTTCGCTACGCATACTGCTCACCCAGATTGTCGACGCGTATAACGGCAAACAGCTTGCGGATGAGACGGTCACGCTGTTTGACATCGCTGAAAAAGAGCAGGGAATTGAAACGACAGAAACGTACAGGGCAGATTATGATTTCTTTAAGGATAAGCTTAGCGGCGTCGAGTTTGATCCGAGTCTGCTGTCGGATGTAAACACTGCTTCATCAGAAGGCCCAAACGGTCTTGCATATGAACGGGCACTGACAGAGAGTGCAGTATCTCCTGCCGTGATTGAGCCGTTCTGCAAAGCAAACGGCGTCACCGAAAGCACGCTTTTCATGGGCGCGTTTGCGTACACGTTCAGCATCTTCCAGGGAAGCCACGAAAGCTCGTTCACGACCGTTCACAGCGGCCGCTATAAGAAAAATCTTGAAAACACGCTCGGTGCTTTCGTGAAGACGGTACCCATCCATCTTGATATTGATGATGATTCATCCGTAGTGGATTACCTTAAAGGCGTTCAGGATACGCTTTATTCATCAATGAAACATGAGACTGTCCCGTTCAGTGTGCTTGCACGTGAATACGGCGTTTCTACCGGCACGTCATTCGTATATCAGGGAACGCTCATTTCTGAGATTGAGCTTGAGGGCGTTCCTCTCATGCCTGTGGAGATGAATCAGGGAGATCCTGTCTC
>JAZUFS010000259.1:0-3799 GCA_045640805.1 Treponemataceae bacterium | reverse complement strand
TGCTCCGGCCTCATTGAAAAAGACTGCGTTCTGTTTTCAACGTTTTCGGTATGATTTCTGACTGCAAGAATAGCTGCACGGACATCATCAACAGAACACTTGAACCACTCTGTCTTTTTGTCATCACGGTCTTTTATTGCTTTAAAACCTTTTCCTTCCAGAACACAATGGACATCATGGTCTTTGAAAGAATCTCCGTCGCAATACATTGCGCTTTCAACAAGTTCAACTTTATACGGTAAAGCCGTCCCTGGCCGCAATGTGGGATAATGTTCATGCATGCGTTCATCAATGGTACGGGTCGTATACCCAACCTTCAGCATTCCGGGGTACAGAGGATCTGAATATGCGTAAATTATTGGCTTAGATTCCGGACGCTGCGGGAAAAACTCAGTTTCATTCTGTGCCATATTCTTACTCCATTGGTCGAATCATAGATTCGATAAAGTCAATTTCTTCCTGAGTCAGATTGTACTTTTCGTAGAGTTCCGCATCTGTCCATGGCTTGGAGAAATCCAACCATGGAACAAATCTGAAATTATTTCGTGAAATATTCATTGAGGAATAAGTCTCATGCATTAAAAATCTTGGAAACTTTAATTTCATATAATTTGAGAAATTATTTGCTTTTTCCTCTGTATCAACAGTTCCTAAAACTAAATAGGAATCAGTAATCACGTCAAAAGGTTTCAATATTCTAGGTTGTGTCATTGCGTTATATCCCTTAGACGGGTCTATTCCTACTTCACCATTTGAAGGAACTAATTTACCAATTGATACTTTCCATTTATTAACAGATTCTTTGTTTTTTAATACATCGCTTTCAGAAACATATCCTTCACCTTGGCTATGAATCAGTCTAATCGAATGTTCACTATCTTTTTTATTTTGCCCTCTACTCTTTGATTCAAATCCAAACGGATTTCTAGAAAAGACGACATCTTCCATTAAGGCTGTTTTGCTATTTAGAACTTTTTGAATTATTGAAATGGACTCATTTGAACGAATAAAAATATCATATTGATTCAAGGCGCGACTAGAATAACTTTTTTTATCTCCCCTTACGGTACAGATATTGCAAATACCAGAATACTCTCGATTCCATAAAAAGTAGTTAACACCACCTGCAATATCTACACCAGCAAAACAGTCTGCACTATTCGGATAATCAATCAAATGGCTTATATGATTATCATTCAACATTCTATCTCTAAAATCATCTAATCCCTTTCCACCTGCAAACCATCTTGAGGGAATAATCATTGTTATGTACTTCGGATTTAATCTTTTTGCGCAATCAACAAACCTATTATATATAGGACTTGCACTAGGTCCACTTCCTCCATCACTCATCTGATACGGTGGATTTCCTATAATCACATCAAATTTCATATCCTCTATTTCTCCCGGGATTGCTTCATGAATAAACTGATACGCATGTTTTTCTGTCTTGTCTGCAAACTGCTCTTCAAAAGACGTTTTGCCAATTCCACAATGAAGGCACTTTCCACCAACCCAGAGATGTTTTCCTTCTGAAAAAAAGATATTTCCATGATTGCTTTCGAACTTCGTAACAGAATACTTGTTATCCGCATATTTACAGCAATACACACTACGCCGGCTCAAGAGGCTTGTCAGTTCCGTAATGGCAATGCCAAACAACTGTTCTCTGAAAATGTGATCAACGCGTTCCTGTAAATCCGGATACTTTTTTTCCAGCCCTTTCAGCAGTCGTTTGGCAATTTCACGCAGGAAAACGCCGCTTTTACATGCCGGGTCCAGAAACTTCGTATCGGGATTTTCAAACAACTCCTGTGGCAGTAAATCAAGCATTGCATTTGCAACCTCTGGAGGAGTAAAGACTTCATCATTACTCAGGTCGGCAATACATTCCAGAACATCCGGATTGTATGTGTTCTCATCCGCATCACTCATACTGATTGATTCTCCTGAAATCTGTTAATGGGAATTCTTTTATTGGCTTTGGAATAAAATTCTGTGTTTTTGATTCAAGCAATTGGTCCAAACGGAAATCACGCCGCTTGATTTTGTTTCCGGTTACCAGAGACCACTCGCTGAAAATAATGGGCGTATCTGTATCCTGCTGGTGCTCATTAACCTGTTTCATGCTGAGCGCATTTCCAAGCAGGATGTTTTTATTGAACAGGAACCTGATTACGGCACGAAACTCATCCGTACACTCTTTTTTACAGACGGATGTATACTCTTTGTTCCAGATGTCAAACAGCCGTTCACGGCAGCGCTCTGCATTATCCTGAAGCAGTTCAACACCATACATGCTGCCAACAGCAACCACAGAAAACTTTTCATAATCTGCAGGTGATTTCCTGTACTGCTTTTTCAGAACTTGAAGTTTTCTGGTAAGTATCTCAACAAGGAAGTTGCCATCACCACACGCAGGTTCAAGGAAGCGGCTGTCTATTCTTTCCGTCTCATCCTTAACCAGGTCACACATGGCCTTGACTTCTCGTTCAGAAGTAAATACCTCTCCATGATCAGCCACACGTTTTTTTGACTTTATTTGAGTAGATTTCTTATGTGATGGTTTTTTATCTGGCAGACACTCCATTCTATAAAGTTTACCACGATAAAACACTCCATACAATAAGTTTATTTAAATAAATTCTTTAGTACATTGAGAGTATGGATAACTATTTCGACGATTTCCGGATCAATCTGAAATACTACAGGGACCAGAAGCATTGGTCTCAGGCTGAGCTCGCCATTCAGGCAGACAGTTCAAACGGACAGATTGGGAACATCGAATCAGGCAAGGCATATCCATCTTTTGAACTCATTCTCCGTCTTGCCTCTGCACTTGGCATTCATCCTGCAGACCTTTTCATCCGTGATGTTTCGAGAATATCCAATCTTGATATATACCAGAAATACACTCCGCTGATTAAATTCTGTGAGAAAATCTCACCTAACAAGCAGCAGGCACTGCAGCAGCTCGCCCAATCCCTTGCAGAAGACGAAGCCAGCTATTCCAGCGGCGAATAGTCTTTGACGGAACTTATCCATTACCAGAATCAGTGATATACTGAGACAATATGAAGCGCAGTTTCAGGGAAATCTTAATCAGAGTCATCATTCTTTTTGTCGGGTTATGCATCGCGCATCTCGGCGTTACGCTGTTCCTGCTGGCAGACCTCGGAGCGGATCCGTTCAACGTCCTGATTCAGGGACTTTTCAGAACGCTCCAGAAGTTCATGGATTTTCCGCTGCTGACTCATGGCAACACGCACATGGCAATCTGTTTCCTGATCATCATCGTATTGCTGTTTGTTGACCGGAGCTACGTCAAAATCGGCACCATCATCTGCATGGTGTGCGGCGGCCCGCTCATCGACTTGTATTCGGTGCTGCTGAATCCCGTTTTCGAAGCCTGTACTACCCTTCCGTTCAAGATCATCATGCTCGCAGCCGGATGTGTCATCCTCGCGTACGGCATGACGATTGTCATCAAATCTGACGCGGGCACCGGCCCCAATGACCTGGTTGCCGTCGTCATCAGCGACAAGACGCATTTCCGTTTCAGCATTGTCCGCATCATCGTAGATTTCTCGTTCGTCATTGCAGGCGTCCTGCTGGGCGGCGCTTTCGGTGCGGGAACAATCATCTGCGCGTTCCTCGTCGGCCCGGTCGCAGGCTTCTTCCTGCCTGTAAACGAGCGGATAATCAACCGCATCGTTTCAAGACACTCAAACTGAATTCCACATCGCTTCAAGCCCTCCCCTCATTACAGCATCTTTTTTTATCAGCTGGACAACTCTGG
>JAZUFS010000258.1:0-9682 GCA_045640805.1 Treponemataceae bacterium | reverse complement strand
AGCCTTCTCTGGCAGTCCGTCTTTCTTCATGAGAGGAAGAACAGCAACAGTGATTGGTGCAAGGCGTGGATCAAGGTGCAGGACTGTTCTGTAGTCTTCCTTGCCGTCTGTACCGACGTTCTCTTCTTCATATGCCTCACACAGGAACATCAGGAAGTTTCTGTTAAGACCGGCTGATGTCTCGATTACGTATGGGACGTACTTCTTGTTGCCATCATCCTGGTCGATGTAGTTCATATCCTTCTTGGAATATTCCATGTGTTGTGAAAGGTCGAAGTCTGTACGGCTGTGGATACCTTCAATTTCCTCGAAGCCGATCGGGAACTTGTAAGTGACGTCGTATGCGTCCTTTGCATAGTGAGCCAGCTTGTCGTGGTGGTGCCACTTCAGGTGGTCTTCCTGGATACCGTACTTCTTGTAGAAGTTCCAGCGGTCCTGTCTCCAGCGCTCGAATGTCTCATCTTCTGTACCTGGCTTGCAGAAATACTCCATTTCCATCTGCTCGAATTCGCAGGTACGGAAAATGAAGTTCTTGAAGATGATTTCGTTACGGAATGACTTACCTACCTGCGCAACGCCGAATGGAACCTTCATGCGGTTTGACTGGACGATGTTCTTGAAGTCAACGAAAATTGACTGGCATGTCTCAGGGCGCAGGTAGATGAGTGAAGACTCATTTGCAATCGGGCCAAGGTGAGTCTTGAACATCAGGTTGAACTCGCGTACGTCTGTGTACTTTCTGTTCTTGCTGCCGCATGTCGGGCAGTTGATGTGCTCGTCGATGAAAGCCTTCATCTCTTCGTGTGACATGGTATCAACCGGCTTTCCCGGATCAACCTTGTTTTTATCGCAGTAATCTTCAATGAGCTGATCTGCTCTGAAGCGTGCTTTACATTCAGTACAGTCAATCATCGGGTCTGAGAAGTGTCCGACGTGGCCAGATGCTTCCCATGTTGTGTGATGCATGAAAATAGCACCATCAAGACCGACAACATCGTCGTGGAGCTGGGTCATTTCCTTCCACCATGCATTCTGGATGTTGCGCTTGAAATCTACACCTAAAGGACCGTAGTCCCAGGCACCGGCCTGACCACCATAAATCTCTGATGACTGATACACAAAACCGCGTCTCTTGCAGAGGCTTACGATTTTATCCATGGTAACTTCATGATTATCCATGATTTTTACCTTCCTTGCGTCTTGCGGCCTTTCTGGAGGAAAGGCACCTTATTCTGTCGCACACAGTTGCTTCAGCATTGGATGCGTGCGCCGGGTCCACTGTAAACTGCAGCTTTCCCTACGACCCGCATAAAACATGTCTATGCGGGGGGCAGTTCTTTCATTATACCACCTGCCATGTTTCTGTTCAATAAAGTATGCGGAAGGAGTGAACATAAAAAAAGACCGGCTCAACGCCGGTCCCGTGTACTTTTGAAGAAGTCTCCGTTATTTAGTCTGATAAGCGGATGTAATTTCATCTACTTCTGCAGTCATCTTCAGATTCTCCTCTGACTGACCGGCTGCAGTTTCCGCAAATGATTTCATCTTTGCAAGTTCATTTTGTGCACCAACACAATTATCAAGAATTGTGTCTGCGGAGATATACAGATTGCTTACGTTTTCACTTGTTTCGGCACTCTTCTTCTTCATACCGTCTGAAGAATCGCCAATAAGACCGGTAATATTGGAAAGAACGCGCATCATCTCAAGAACATCTTGAACACCACTTGTCTGTTCCTTCATACCAAGTTTGATTTCCTGAACAGAAGAGTCAAGCGAACCGATGCTGTTGCCCAGCTTTTCGAAAGACATCTGAGCTGCGGTAGAAGTAGTAACAACATCGGCCATGGCCTGGCGGATTTCAGCGATAAGCTTTTTGATGGAAGATGTCTGCGTAGAAGATGTTTCAGCAAGAGAACGGATTTCATCAGCAACGACAGCGAAACCTGCACCTGCGTCTCCAGCATGAGCAGCCTCAATAGCTGCGTTCATGGCGAGCAGGTTTGTCTGGGAAGCAATGCGCGTAATGACAGAGTTTGCAGAAAGAAGTCCCTCGACCTGCTGGATGATGACATCGACACTTTCACTTACCTGCTTCTGCTTATTCTGGCCGTCCTGAGCCTCTTGAACAATGTTTCCGTACTCTTCGGCAATACGCTGGATATTCGCGTCTGCCTGCATGATGCTTGCTGAAATTTCTTCAACAGCAGCAGATGAATGCTCTACGGCATCACGCTGCTTTTCAAGCTTGTCATTCAAGTCATCAATAGAGGCGTCCATGTTCTCAATTGCAGATTTTACATTCTCCGTAAGCTGGCACTGATTGTCAGCCTTTCCTGAAATATCTTTCAGCACGTTATCAGCATTTTCAATCAGGTTGAGCGTCTCATTATTCTGGTCTGAAAGCAGCTGACTGTTATTTGACAGAACACCAATCGTGTCTGCCACTTTATTTATTACATTCTGCATTGCGTCCATAACACCGTTACAGGAAGCTGCCAGCCGGTCAATCTCGTTGTCGGCATTGATCTGAATACGTTCGGTAAGGTCAGAAGTTCCCGATGCAATACCTTTCATGCGGATTGTTACCCTTTCAAGCCGCTGGAAGAAGAATTTGTATACAAGCAGCAGAATACAAAGGCCAAGAACGAGGGAAATGAAGGCAACAATAACCGACCGGATAATTCCGCTGTCAATAACTTCACGGATTTGATCAACGTCGAAGTCAACACACAATACACCGACAGATTCACCGGCGCTGTTTATGATTGGTTTGTAGATGGTGGTAATCCAACCCCACTCATCTTGATTGATGATGTCGGAATTTTCAATCGTCTGGTTATTTACACAATTCCAGATACCGGGGCCATCTCCTGAAACATCGGCAAGCGTACCAATTGGCGAAAACTCTTCCTCATCCCATTCCGGAGCAGAACCGTCCAGAACATAAACGAAGTTTTCATCATCCCACGGTGCCATGCAGTACAGGTATTCACAGCTTGCATCCTGGAACAGATAGAGCAGTTTCTGGTTTGTCTCGTGATAATACGGATCGTCTTCATCAAGCGAGGCTGCCAATTGCTCGAACAGGTCTCCGTTCACATATTCAGAGGCTTCATCAAGTATTGCTATACCCCGCTCTGAGAAAACAGCCATTGCGGTATCTTCAATAGATTTGGAAGAAAAGATGGTAAGAGTACCGCAGACAACGGAAATAATTACGGCAGTAATGACGATAAAACGTACTCTGTAGGAAGAAAATATCTTCATGCTTACTCCTGAAAAGAGGTTTATTTTCAAGGGACAGTCCAACGGGGAACAACCTCTCACTGTAAGTATAAACCGTCGTTTTCTGTTGTCAAAATGTTTTTAAAAAATCGTAAATGGATAGGCAAAATTGGAAAAAATTACTGATACTGCTGGCAATATTGTTATACAGCAGATGATTTACGGATACTAATTATGTGCAGATTCAGCAATGGCGAAACAGTTATCGCCGATTTTCTCAATCTGTCGGACAAGATCGATGTACAGAAGTTCAGTCTTGACGTCGCCACCCTTTTCAATGCGCTTGCGTCCGACTTTCTTGAGGTCTTTCCTCATGGCATCAATCTGCTCTTCAAAAGAGTTCGCCGTGTTGAACATTTCGTCATCAAACGCCTTGTTCGTGTTGATATGGATGAAATCAATGAACTGGCTTGCAAGTTCAATATACGGATTGAAGCGTTCAACATCATCTGAATCAAACACCATTCCCTTGTTGATGCGCCGTTCGATAAGTTTGGCAACGCTGAAACAGTTGTCTGACAGGTTTTCAAACTCGTCGACTATCTGAATCAGATTTGAAATATGGTTTATCTGCTTCTGGGTAACCGGCAGGGTCTCACACTTAACAAGATAATGAGTGATTTTCTCATGCATCTGGTCAATGAAGGCTTCCATCTGTTCAGCAGCTGGAACGTTTCGTTCAAGGAATTTCTGTGAATCTTCATCAAATCCCTGGATGACCGTACCAAACAGAAGGACGACATTGTCTGCCATATCGGCAACAGCCTTTTCCGCGCGGATAATGAATGCAGTCGCATTTTCCTTGACCTTATCTGCATTTTCAGGGAACTCAAGAACGAATACGCCAGACTCGTCCTTCTTCTCCGGAATAATCTTTTCAGTAAGGGATGCAAGCTGATTTGTAAACGGCAGGAACAGAACTGTAGACAGCGTCTTGAATACGGTATGCAGCATTGAAATGCGGATGGCGATATTTGCGCTCGAAGGTGTCACAAAATCGACAAGAGCAAGGAACGGCTTGAAGAACACGAGCGCAAGGGCCGTACCGATAACATTGAACAGGACGTGGATGAGCGCCGACCGCTTTGCATCAGCACTTGTTCCCACAGCGGCAAGCACGGCGTCAATTGTCGAACCGATGTTGCTTCCCAAAGTGAGCGCTGCAGAGAATTCCCAGCTCAACAGGCCGTTGTACGCCATGGTGATGACGATGGCACTGGACGCACTGGATGAATGAAGCAGCGCAGTAATGACAATACCGATGAAAAAGCCGGCAAGGATGGAAATGAAACCGTAGTTCTGAACGGGAAGCAGCCAGCCAAGGCGTTCAGGATCAACTGAAAGTGCATCTGACAGGTTTGAAAGACCGATGAACAGAAGGCCGAAACCCATGAGTGCTTCGCCCCAGTTACGATAGCCGTTCTTTTTAAGCAGTGTAAGGAAGAAGCCAATACCGAATACCGGCATGGCAAAATCTGAAATGTTGAAGTTGAACCCGAAGAGGGAGACAATCCAGGCTGTAATTGTTGTACCGATGTTTGCACCGAAGATGACGGCGGCTGACTGACGCAGCGTCATGAGGCCTGCATTGACGAATGTGACGACCATGACCGTGGTCGCACCGGATGACTGAATTACCATGGTTATGAGAAGACCGGTAAAAAGGCCCATGAAACGGTTACCGGTAAGGGCGCTCAGCGTTCTCTGGAGTTTTTCTCCCGCACTTTTCTGAACACCATCCGACATGAGTTTCATGCCGTACATTAAAAAGCCAAGGCTGCCGATGAACTTCAAAAGAAAAAGTACTACAGTCATGTCTAGACAGTATCAGAAAAAATAAAAAAGTTATATACTGTCGGCGGTGAAAATCAAATGTTTTTAAAGAATTTAGTAAAGCAGTCAGCGGCAATGACTCCCGAACAGCAGTTTGCCAGAATGACAACCCAGCCCGTATCAAAACTCATTCCATCCCTTGCAATTCCAACCGTCATCAGCATGCTGATTTCGTCCATTTATAACATGGCTGACACGTTCTTCGTGTCACAGCTCGGCACCAGCGCGAGTGCCGCAGTCGGCATTGTATTCAGCGTCATGGCAATAATCCAGGCGTGCGGCTTTACCCTGGGAATGGGCGCCGGCAGTCTTATTTCCCGCAGGCTCGGCGAAAAGAACAACGCGGCTGCCGAGTGGCTGCTTTCAACAGCGTTCATCTCTGCATTCATCTGCGGCAGCCTGATTGCCGTCGTCGGTCTTACCTGTACGGAGCCGCTCATGAGGCTTTTAGGCGCTTCAGAGACGATCATGCCGTATGCAGTCGATTACGGGAACTACATCTTCCTGGGCGCCCCGCTCATGTGCGCAAGTTTCGTCATGAACAACACACTGCGCTCAGAAGGCCACGCCGCATTCAGCATGGTCGCGCTCACTACAGGCGGTGTCCTGAACATGATTCTGGACCCGATCTTCATCTTCGTATTTGACCTTGGTACCGCCGGTGCCGCCATCGCCACGCACATAAGCCAGGCGGTCAGCTTCAGCATTTTCATCAGCTTCTTCCTCATGAAGAAGAGCATCGTACGGCTTCATCTGCCATGGCAGCTTGAGGACCGCCATCCGGAGGGAACAGGGCCCGCCGGCGGTCTCGGCGGCATTCTTGCACTCGGTCTTCCTTCGCTTTGCAGACAGGGACTTTCAACGGTCGCAAGCGTGCTCCTGAACAGGGCCGCCGGAACGTTCGGTGACGCCGCCATTGCAGGCATGTCAATTACGAACAGAATCATCATGCTTGTCGCTTCGGTCATGATCGGCATAGGACAAGGATTCACGCCTGTTTCAGGCTACAACTACGGCGCAAAGAAATACACGCGAGTACGGCAGGCATACTGGTTCACCGTCAAGCTCGGTGCCACCATCATGGGCATTGCAGCGCTCGTCCTCGTGCCGTTCGCCCCGTGGATCATCACGTTCTTCCGCGACGATCCCGAGGTAATAAAGATCGGTACGCTCGCACTCCGCTTCCAGGCAATTGCCCTGCCCCTTCACGCGTTCATTGTCGGAACGAACATGCTCATGCAGTCTACGGGAAAATCTGTCCAGGCGACGTTCCTGGCATGCAACAGGCAGGGCGTCTACTTCATTCCGCTCATCATCATACTGCCGGCATTGTTCGGCTACATGGGCATAGTAAGCACGCAGGCCATTTCCGACGTATTCAGCGCCATAACAGCCATCCCATACGTAATCTGGTTTTTTAAAAGATTGCCCAAAGAAGACAAATAAAGCATATTTTTTATATATAAAGAAACAGATGGCGTTCATGCACGTATATAATGCGGGTGGGAGTGGTACGCCGTACGGCAGGGGCCCCCACCGGCGCATCGGCGCCGAGCGAAAGTGCGTAGCACTGTAGCGAGTGAGACAACCCGCAGCCGCAGCGCTGGTGGGTGACACGGACGGAAGGCGTACTGCTTCCACCCGCAATTCATATATATGCACGATGCAGCGCAGTTTTGACCTTACTCCAGTCCCAAAACTTCTTTTCTGTATTTTGTGCCGATTTCAGTGAGCTTGAACTTCTGGATCTTGCCGCTTCCGGTCATCGGGAACTCATCCATGAACATGATGAGTTGCGGCCACTTGTACTTTGAAATCTTTCCGCGGCAGAACTCAATGACATCCTGGTCTGTCAGGGTCTGGCCCTCGTGCAGGATGATGAACGCGCCGGTAATCTCGCCGTACTTCTTGTCTTTAACGGCAGCAACCTGAACATCGCGGATTTCAGGCATCTGAATGAGGAATTCCTCGATTTCACGCGGATAGATGTTCTCACCGCCGCGTATGATCATATCCTTGATGCGTCCTGTGATGCGGTAGTTGCCGTCAGGGTCCTTTACGCCAAGGTCGCCTGAATGCAGGAAGCCGTTTGAGTCGATGATTTCAGCAGTTGCTTCGGGCATCTTGTAGTAGCCCTTCATTATGTTGTATCCGCGGCAGCACATTTCGCCCTGCTCGCCGATAGCGCATTCTTCGTTAGTCTCAGGATTCAGGACCTTTACTTCAATGTCAGGAAGCTCATGTCCGACAGTCTCGGAACGTACGCGTACATCATCGTTCCAGCGGCTCTGTGTCATTCCCGGGCTTGTCTCTGTAAGTCCATATACTGACGTAATTTCCTTCATGTACATTTTGTCCATGACCGTCTTCATCAGTTCGACAGGAACGCCCGCGCCCGCCATGATTCCGGTGCGCAGTGAGCTTAAATCAAACATGCTGAACATAGGATGGTTCAGCTCTGCAATGTACATGGTCGGAACACCGTAAATGGCGGTACACTTTTCCTTCTGGATTGATGCGAGTGCGATAAGCGGATCAAAGCTTTCAAGCAGGACGTGCGTAGCGCCGTGTGACAGGACAGCCATGACGCCCAGAACGATGCCGAAGCAATGAAACAGCGGAACTGGAAGACAGACGCGCTCATCCTTTGTGTAGCGCATGCACTCGCCGATAGACCAGCCGTTGTTCATGATGTTGCGGCTGGTAAGCATGACGCCTTTTGGAAAGCCCGTCGTACCCGATGTATACTGCATGTTCACGACGTCATCCGGTGTGACCTTGCTTTCAATTTCGTGAATGATGTTGATGTCGACGTGCTGACCCAAAAGGAGCAGCTCCGGCGTTGAATACAGGCCGCGGAACTTTTCAGGGCCCATGAACACGACGTTTTTAAGGCACGGAAACTTAGCTGATTTCAGGCAGCCGCGCTCGTACGTGTCAAGTTCAGGAACAAGCTCCTTTATCATGTTGACGTAATTTGAATCTTTCACACCATCAGTCAGACAGAGGACAGAAAGGTCAGACTGCTTCATCAGGTACTCAAGCTCGTGAAGCTTGTAGCTTGTATTGACCGTTACGGCAACGGCACCAAGGCGGGCACAGGCGAACATGTACGTAAGCCAGTCAGGTACGTTCGTTGCCCATATACCCAGATGGTCACCCTTACGGACGCCGATTGAGTACAGTCCGCATGCAAGGTCATCGACACGCTTGTCGAACTGTGCATACGTAAAGCGGAGGTCACGGTCAGAATAGACCATGAACTCATGCTCAGGGTCTTCCTGTGTCTTCTGTCTTAAAAGCTGGTTGAGTGAAATATCAAACTTCAGTGCCATTTTCTAAAGGCCTCATCAGACCGGTGTGTAAACAACAGCGAGGATTTTTGCAGGACCGCCTGCTGAGTGAACGTGATGCGCTACGATTGAGTCGTAGTAGATGCTGTCACCAGCCTGCATTTTGTAGATGTCCTTTCCGTACAGGATTTCGACATTGCCGGAAAGAACGTAGATGAACTCCTCACCTTCGTGGGAAGACAGTTTAACGTCCTCTCCTGAAGGCGGGAAAATATCGATCACAAACGGATCCATATGGCGGTCAGCCTTGTTCTGGGCGAGTGAATAGAAGTCAAGGTCAGAAGACACAGCGTTGCTGCGGTCTGAGAAGCGGGTTACGCTCTTCTTGTCTTTTTCGTTCGAGCCCTTCACGAACACGGGGCCCAGGTTCTCCTGGTCATCCATGAACGTGCCGAGCCGTACGCCCAGAACACGGGCAATTTTGATGAGAGGTGTCAGACCGGGAATAAGTTCGCCTTTTTCAATGCTGGCAATTCCTTCGGCACTAAGATTGGTGCGCTCCGAAACGTCTTCGATTGAAAGCTTCCGGCTTTCACGGATAAGCTTTACTTTCTTTCCAATGCGGTTTTTCTCTGACATATCCTCTCCGTATCAGCCTTTAATCTCGTAATCTGTGTTGAAGGCTGCTTCAATAGTTGCAATGTTGATCGGGTTGAACTTCTTGTTGCGTGCGGAAATTGCCTCATCAAGAGCGAACTCGAATGGCTTTACGCCGCTTACAAGGCCAGGAATGACCTTTGCGAGACAGCCGAGGACGACCATGTTGGCACCGCGGGCATTGTTTGTCTTTTCAGCCATTTCGTTTGCTGGAAGTGCAATGTACTTGATGTCCTTGCGCTTTGGCAGCTCGTTGATCAGTGAAGAGTTGTAAATAAGAAGACCACCCTTCTTCAGCATCGGCTCGAACTTGACCATTGAAGGCAGGTTCAGTGCAACGACAACATCAGGATGCTCAATGACAGGAGATGCAACTTCATCATCAGAAACGATGACAGAGCAGTTTGCAGTACCACCGCGCATTTCAGCACCGTATGACGGGATGTGAGAAACGTACTTGTCCTCACTCATTCCAGCGAGGGTCAGAATCTTTCCGGCAAGGATGACACCCTGACCGCCGAAGCCTGCGAAAATTATTTCAGTTGTCATTATTTGGCCTCCTTGTTTACGACGACACCAGCTTTTGGAGCTGCTGCTTCAGGAATGATTCC
>JAZUFS010000257.1:0-10699 GCA_045640805.1 Treponemataceae bacterium | reverse complement strand
ATCGGCTCCTGGAAAATCATCGACATGGAGCTGCCACGAAGTGTCTGCATTACAGAAGTAGGGGTATTTACGATGTTATATGCTTTGTCACCGGTGTTGAAGCGTATTTCGCCTTCTACGGTCTGTCCCTGCGGACGCTGTACAAGCTGCATGAGCGAGAGACTGGTGACAGATTTTCCACATCCTGATTCGCCGACAACACCGACTGTCTTTCCCTGAGGAATCTCAAATGAAACGCCGTCGACAGCCTTTACGGTACCGATATCGGTAAAGAAGTAGGTGTGAACGTTATCAAATTCGACGCAGTTCGCCGGGTCCTTCATTTCCGTAAGATATTCTTCTTCTGGAATATGTTTGCGGTTACGCTTTTTCTCTATTGCGGCAGTAATTTTCCTGTTCTCGCGTGAGATTCTGCGTGACTCTTTTGCTGATATGTAATTTGCTGATTTTGCCATTTTTCTACACCTACCGTTTCATCTTTGGATCAAATGCATCACGCAAGCCGTCACCGATAAAGTTAAATGCAAGAACGGTAAGAAGGATGAGGAAGCCTGCAGGTAACCATACGAACGGATAATTCGTCATGACATACGAATCGTTGACTGCATTTATGATGTTACCCCAGCTTGCAGCAGGAAACTTAACACCAAGACCGATAAAGCTGAGTGTTGATTCAGCAAGAATGACAGCGCCGATATCCATACTTGCATAAACGACAAGCTGTGGAATGACGTTTGGAATAAGGTGCTTGAAGATTCTTCTGCGTACACTTAATCCTGTGGCCTCTGCTGCTGTCATGAATTCCTGTTCGCGGAAAGAAAGTATCTGACCGCGTACGATACGCGCAATGCCAACCCAGTCGAGAAGACCGAGGACAACGCACAGTGCAAAGATTCGGAACTCAGGAGTTACCTGATAGTAATCCATGATTGAGCCCAGAATCATATACAGTGGAATGCCTGGAATACAATACATGATATCAACGACACGCATCAGTACGGTGTCGACCCAGCCTCCGAAGTAGCCTGAAATACCGCCGATTATGACGCCAATCACCAGCTCGATGATGACGACGACAAAGCCAATCAGAAGAGAAATACGGCCACCGTACATAAGACGTGCAAGAAGATCCATGCCATGTGAGTCAGTTCCAACCGGATGTGTCTTTGACGGTTTTTCAAAGGAAGATATAACACGGGTTTCCTGATATCGCTGGATTGTATACTGCTCATTCTTGTTTTCAATGACGTATGTTTCAGCATTGCCTTCTGAGTCTGTGAAATCAAAGGAATCAAGACCGGCATAAATGGCATTTGATGCGGCAACTCTGAATGATGGAGTAATGAATACATCCGGAATGATACAGTTGATTTTCAGATTTGAAACATATGCGAAATCGTTTCCATTACTGTCGTTAATCATTGCAGAGTTATGAGCTTCAGGAGTGACATTGAATGTCTGGCCGTCGGCGGTAAAAGAATCTGCAGAATTGCCCATTGCGAGAAGGGCCTGTTTGCAGAAATCAAAATCAAAAGAAATATCTTCTGAAGATGCTGCAAAGAAATACTTGCTGGCAAGCGACAGTTCAATCAATCCAGAATCTTCCTTACGTGAAATGAGGAACGTGTCGGGAGCAATTTCTTCAAGCAAAATGGTAGATTTGTCACGAGTCTGGAACTCTGTCTGATTCTTTGTTGTTGCGAGAATGAACTTTGAGATAAGGTCTGATGGAACATCTGCATCTTCATGCATGATGAAATCGTAATCGGTAATTTCAACACATCCGGCGAAATCTTTTCTTAGGACATCTGTCGTGTAAAAAACTTCAGACTGTGAATACGGAATAATTGCTCCACCGACAAAAGCGAAGACAAACATCAGGAAAATAATGATAAGGCCGATAATGGCAAGTCTGTTTCTGAAAAAGCGTTTTGCAACAAGCAATCCCGGAGACATGACCTTTACGCGTGTTGCATCATCAAGTTTCTTTTCGTTTTCTTTTTCCATGATACACCTCAGTTGACGCGGACACGCGGATCTACGACAGCGTACAGAATATCGCTTATCAGATTACCTAAAAGGATAAGCAGTGCGCTGAAGACCATGTAGAACATGACGAATGGAATGTCACCCTGCATGAGGGCAACATATGACGTATAACCGATTCCCGGAATCTGGAAGAGTGTTTCAGTAATCATTGCTCCGCTGAACAGACCGGGGAGTGTACCACCGAGAAGTGTTACAATCGGGATGAGAATGTTTCTGAAAGCGTGATAGTTAACGACACGTTTCTCTGAAACACCTTTTGCACGAGCTGTGCGGATGTAATCTGAATTGAGTACTTCAAGCATGTTTGCACGGGTGAAGCGCATGAGAGAACCAACGCTGACAATGGTGAGCGTTACGGTTGGAAGTACATAATGTTTTGCAATATCCAGAAACTGCTGGAATGGTGTCAGCTGAAGATGATCGCGGCTTACAATACCAAACAGGTCAAACCAGTTAAGTTTAAATGAGAATATGTACTTCAGAATTGTCGCAAAGAAGAAGCTCGGCAGAGAAATACCTATAAGGGCAAAAACGGTAATGGCATAATCTGTACCGGAATACTGTTTTTTTGCAGCCTTTATTCCAAGTGGAATGGATATGAATATTTCAAGAATGAAACAGACAAGACTGAGTGCAAATGAATACCAGATGACACTGCCAAATTTCTGAGTTACCGGCTGGCTGAAATACCAGCTTTCGCCGAAATCAAAACGTATGGCACCTTTAAGCCATCTGAAAAATCCTTCAATAATGCCACAATCAAAGCCATATGATTCAGTCAGCTGCGCCAGCCATTCACTATACGGTTTTGAACCCGGACGTGATGCAAGCGCCATAGCTTTCTGTTCAATAAAGCTTGTTGGCATGCATCTCATAATTCCATAAATAATCAGTCCAACAAAGAACAGAATCAGAATGGATATGAGAACGCGCTTAACAATGAATTTCCACATTATTTTGTAAATTCCTTTATATTGTTCTCTGATTAAAAAATCACAGAAAAGAACTTAATAAGCTCCTTCCTGTCAGTTTTCAATCAAAAGAAAATCTGATTAACCATGAAAAAGGGTATTCAACCCCGTAAGGAGCTGAATACCCTGTCAATTAATGCTTTACCTGAAGTTTTTCCAGTTCGTAGATGTAATAGTAGTATGTTGTTGTATCAGCAGGAATAGAGTTCATGTCGATGCGTTCTGTACTGTACAGATGGCCATCTTGTCTCTGATATACCGGTACTTCAACAGCGAAGTCTACGATGTAGTCGAGTGCTTCCTTGTAAACAGCCTTGCGGAATGCCTGGTTGGTGCTTGTGCGTCCTTCCATGACAAGTTCGTCAAGTTCAGGCTGCTTGATGCCGTAATGACCTGCTGAACCACCGTCTGTGTGGTAAATCTGGTACATATCCGGGTCAAGTGTTGCAGACCATGCAGCGCACCACAGTTCCTGTGTTCCTGCATCAAGCGCATCCCAGAGCTTTGAAGTGTCGACAAGGTCTTCAATCTGAAGGTTGAAACCAATCTTTGCAAGTGCATTAGATGCGTTTGTTACAATGCCGAATGACGGGTGATCGCCCTGTCCGTCACCACCAATCATGAGGTTGTAAGACATCTTTGCACCGGCAGGAGCAGCTGTAATCTTTCCGTTCTGTACGGTATAGCCGGCAGCCTTGAAATACTCGAGAGCAGCCTTGAGTGCTGCGTCGTACTTCTGATCATCTGTCATGCCTGATGTGTAGATTGGCTTACCGTTGATGTCTGTAGAGAATGCAACCTTATAGCCAGCATCTGACTTCTGTGGAGCAGCCCATGAACAGTTGGAAATAGGGTAGTTGATGACAGAAGCTGCGTTTCCATAGTATGAGTCGATTGCAACGTCACGGTATACACAGAGAACTGTTGCAATTGCCTTTCTGAGGTTCTTTGAAGCTTCAGAAGCGCGGTCACCGCCAACAGAAACGTTTACAGCATTGATACCGATATAACCGTATCCGTTGTAGTCAACGAGGTCGATAGCAAGCTTGTCGCCCTTAAGCTGACCGTTAGAGTTGTATGTAGCAATCTGCTCAAGCTTTGATTTTGATACAGAAGGATCACTCAAGTCGATTGTTCCCTGAACAACACCGAGAACCTTATCTGTCTCTCCAGTTTCCTTGAACTGAATGTACTTTGTCTTTGGTGCTCCCTTGTAGTAGTAAGGGTTGGCTTCAAGGTATACAGTCTTGTTCTCGTATTTGATGAACTTGTATGGACCTGCTCCCATTGGAGTTGTTGTCTTTGAGCGTACTGTTGAAAGGTCACCCTTGTCAAAACCGAACTTGTTTGCACTGTAATTGTACTTAGCCTTATCGCCATACCAGTGGAGCGGTGCAATCTGAATGTCCATAAGACCGTCAGCAGGTGCATTGACTTCTGTAAGGATAACGCGGACAGAATAGTCGCCTGTCTTCTGGATACCGGTGATTGAATCTGCAGAAGCACCAGTCTTGATACCCTTTGTATATGCAGAGTAGTTGTTCATGAAGCCCTGGAGATTTGTATAAGCCATTTCAGTTGAACTCATGGTGACGATATCTCCATCGTATGCATCAACCATGATCTCAAAGATGTCAGCAGCTGTTGCGCTGTCATCAGCAGGGAAGCCCCAGTTTGCCATGACTGTTCCGACTGGTTCAGATGCTGTGCCGTAACCAGCATCGATACAGTACTGTACGATGTCCATTACGAACTTTTCACCTGCCTGGTCAACGTCAGCCCAGAAAGCTTTCTGTGTTGCAGCATCCCACTTAGAGTAGTCTGTGTTGTCACGTCCTGCAGCACAGAGAAGATTGAACAGTGATTCCATACCGCTTCTGTATTCTTCCATTCCCTTGATTGGAAGAGAATAAACTGAAGCAGCACCATCATATGTAGGGTCACTGAATACGTAGAATGAGAAGATAAGGTCATCTGCAGTAAGCGCTACGCCATCGGGGCACTTAAGGTCCTGTCTGATAGTATAATCATAGAATACTGTTCCATCTGCATTTTCTGTAACCTTGAGGTTTGCAGGACCTGTATACTTGTAGTCCTTGCCATTGTAAGAAACTGTTTCGCCTTCAATTCCGTTGTATACGAATGAACCATTGCGGTTTGTATACAGAAGGTCAACCTGTGTTGCACTTACGATGTTGACATCAGGTACTGATTCAGCAAAGAATGGGCTGAATTTTTCGCTCATTGCATCGTTTGCGATAACGATGATGTCGTTGTTTACAGCTGCTGCTGGTGCGGCTGCTGTTGCAGTTGTTGTCTTTGCATCTTTCTTTCCGCCGGCGAATACCGTCGTTAAAGCAAGCAGAATGATTAATGCTGTGGTAATTACCTTTTTCATTAAGTAATTCCTCCTTTTTAATGATAGTAACCATATCAGTTACGATATAAAAAATCCCGGTTTATGTACCTGAGAAATTTTTATCATAAAAAACACCATAAAGAATGCTGGATAAAACCAATGCAATCTGCAGAACAAAGAAAATAAGTTCGGTTGTCAGTAAACCTGTCTCTGTTAATACTGAAAACTGTTTACAAAAGTATACAGTCTCACAGATTGCGCAACCCCCTGATGTAAAAATGAGTCCTATATCTGAATGTTTCAGACTTCCAAGACTTTTATCCCATTGTTTTCTGGTAATGGTATCAGGCAGAAAGAACATTCTGACCGATGCACAGAACAGAAACGGAAAGGGAAGGAAAATAAATACGTAAGGGTAAAATACAAGAAACGAATGTGATGATGGCGAATTCATCACACCTGAAATAATATGCAGGCAGAACATGAACAGGCAGTAAAAAAGATTTTTTACAGCTTTCTTCCGTCTGTCAGATCCAAATGCATAGTAGTTTTCAATATCCGGAGTTTCAGCTTTTTTTACCCAACTGCTATATTTTCCCATATATTATATGCGGATTTAATTAGTGCGCCATGATCCGCATTAATGGAAATTATATCACGCTAACTACTTACTTGCAAACAATTTATGCGTGACAAAACATTAAATTGTGTCAATGAAAATACTAAAGAAGGCTTATCGGATCGACATCTATTTCCATGTAAATGCCTGCAGGGGGCTTGTACCCGGAGACAAAGCGGGACACTGCCTGCTGCATCACTGAAATAGACGTACTGCGTAGAAGAAGCTGCTGACGGTAATTTGCAGCAATCATGGAAAGGGGACATTCTGCCGGTCCAAGTATTTCAAATGAAGTATTTCCTGATATTTCTTTCTGTAATTGTTCAAAAATATCAGCTGCACTTGCTGCGGCATCTTCTGTTTTCTGTTTATCAGCTGATCTGAAGACAAGTCGTAACAGACGTGAGAATGGTGGAAAGCCGATTATTTCACGTTCCTGTAATTCGCCGGCGTAAAATGTGTCCATGTCATTTCTGCATGCAAGAGAAATTGCTGAGCGTTCAGGACAGTAACTCTGGACAATGACTTTTCCGTCGGGGAAAAATCGGCCG
This sequence comes from Treponemataceae bacterium, assembly GCA_045640805.1. Taxonomy (GTDB): domain Bacteria; phylum Spirochaetota; class Spirochaetia; order Treponematales; family Treponemataceae; genus Treponema_I. Next base: position 4,150 of record JAZUFS010000257.1, on the reverse strand, counting down.
GCACGACCTGCCACCTGTACAAGAAGCGAGAAGGTACGTTCCGAAGCACGGAAATCAGGGAGATGAAGACCTGTGTCAGCGAGAATGACTCCTACGAGTTTGAGGTTGGGAAAATTAAGTCCCTTGGCGACCATCTGGGTACCGAGAAGAATGTCAATGTCACCTTTTTTGAACGCGGCGATTTTTTCCTGCAGTGCACCTTTCTGCTCGAGAACATCTGTATCTATACGGTCAATGCGGGCACCGGGAAACTTTGTGCGCACTTCTTCTTCTATAAATTCAGTACCGAATCCCGCATAACCTACATCGAGGGAATTACATTCCGGACATTGTGACGGTACGGGAACTGAGTACCCGCAGTAGTGACAGCGGAGTCTGCCTTCATTCCTGTGGTACGTAAGTGCTACCGAGCAGTTTTTACATTTAAGTTCATACCCGCAGGTACGGCAACGGAAGAAGTGCGTGAAACCGCGTCTGTTCAAGAAGAGGATAACCTGCCTTTTCTCGTTGAGCGTGTTACGTATTTCTTCTGAAAGTCTGTCAGAAAGACAGCCATCCATCTGTTCTTTTGAAAGATTCAACACGCTTATTTCAGGCATTGCACCGCCTGAGAGCCGTTTCGTGAGTGTATGTTTCTGAATGGACCCGCTGGTCATGAGGTGCCATGCCTCTACGGAAGGTGTAGCGCTGCCCATGATGAGCGGAATTCCAAGTTTTGAGACGCGGTGCATGGCTACCTGACGTGCATGATAACGCGGTGTATTACCTGATTTATATGAACTGTCATGTTCTTCATCTATGATGATAAGGCCCAGGTCAGGAACGGGTGCAAAAACTGCGCTTCTTGCTCCTATGACTACACGGGCCTCTTTGTTCATGATGCGCTTCCATTCAGAAAGACGCTGACTGCCGGTAAGTCCTGAGTGGAGGACAGCCGCTGTAGAACCGAACCGTGCAAAAACTGCATCAATTACCTGTTGGGTAAGCCCTATTTCGGGAACAAGATAGATGACACCTTTTCCCTGTGAAAGTACACGTTCCGCAGCTCCAAGAAAAACTTCTGTCTTTCCGGAACCTGTCTGTCCGTAAAGGTAGTGGAAAAGCTGTTGTTTTGCTGATGGTGTGAGAATGTCATTGATTGCTTTTTCCTGTTCCTCGGACAGTGTGTGCTTTGTGTATGATGTTTCATCATCCTCAAAAAAAGAGAGTCCTGCATCGGTACCGCGTCTTCCGGAAGGAATCATTGCGGAAAGTGCCTCTCCCTGTGTACAGAGGTAATATCGCGATACCCATGCGGAAAGCTCTGTCAGTTCATCAGTGAAGACGGGTTCCTTGTCAATTATGCGGTATATGGATTTGATTTTATCGGCAGAACATACACCGGCAGCTACTTGCGGGAGTGTTTCGCTGACTGATATGCAGAATGCCGTCATTTTGCGTCGTCCAAATGGGACTTCGACACGCATGCCTGGCTGTATGCCGGGTAAATCTGTTGTGTAGGTAAAAGTTCCGGGAACCGGTACATTCAGGACTGTTTCAACATACACCGTCAATTACCGCCTGATTCGACGGTGAATGACTCGCCGGTTATTTCCTCTAGTTTTGACCTGAAGATTTTAAGGTCATTCCATGCATCTCTTTTAAGTTCCGGTGCACGGAGCAGGGCAGACGGATGATACGTCGGCATGACAGGAATGCCGTTATATTCAAAGAACTGACCATGAATGCGCGTGATGCCGATCTTCGTGTCGAGCAGATTCTGCAGTGCAATACGACCTACGAGAAGAATCATTTTCGGTTTGAGTGCAGCTATCTGTGCGTCCAGGAATGAACGGCATGCGGCTGCTTCTTCAGGAAGCGGATCGCGGTTGTTGGGCGGCCTGCACTTGACAATATTTGCAATGAAACAGTTTGTATCGCGTGAAAGTTTGATTGCGGCGAGCATTTTGTCCAGAAGCTGACCTGCCGGACCGACAAAAGGCTTGCCCTGGATATCTTCGTCATGTCCGGGCCCTTCGCCAATGACCATAACGACAGGATGATCAGCTCCAATGCCAGGAACTGTATTTTTGCGGCCATTACAGAGTCCGCATCTTGTGCATGAAGCAATCTTCGCGGCAATAGTTGCAAGGGAAGATTGCGGCGGCGTGTCGGAAGCCTTAGAAGCAGTATCTGCCTGAACAGAAGATATTGCAACAACGCATGGTTTTTCCGGAGTGCCAGAAATGTAGGCGTCAGAAAGTGAGATGAGTGATGAAAGTGCTGTGTAATCAATTGCAGTTTCTGACATCAGTCTGCTGGTTTCTCCTTTGTTCCGAAATGCTCCCATACGTAATTGCGTGCGTTGAACATCTTTATTTCACGCTTTTCATATGCTTCCTGAATAAGTGCATCGCAATCGAGTGCGTTATACAGTTCCATTGCATCTTCTACGCGGGCCCTCAATACAGGATGTTTAGGTGAAAAAAGTACGCAGCAGTCTTCGTATGGCAGTATTGACGTGTCATATGTGTCAATGTCCTTTGCTACAGACACAATTTCTTCCTTGTCCATACCTACGAGAGGACGTAAAAGCGGAAGTTCGCAGCAGCTTTCAGTAACTTCCATGTTCTCTACTGTCTGGCTTGCAACCTGACCGAGACTTTCGCCGGTAATAAGGCACTGGCACTTTATGTGCTTTGCAATGAGGTTTGCTGTCTTCATCATGCACATGCGTAAAAGGAGCGTGCTGTATGCTTCTGCAGGAATTCCATTGACGGGTTCGTGCGTGCGTGCAACTTCCTTGATGCGCATCTGTACATCAGTGAAAGGTACAATATTAATATGTGTTTCTACTCCAAAAAGGGAAATCTTTTCTGCAAGATCCTCAACTTTTTTCTGTGCTTCCATTGATGTATAAGGATACGCATGGAAATACGCACACTCAACTTTCATGCCGCGTCTCATCATCCGGTAACCAGCGACTGGTGAATCTAATCCGCCTGAAAGAAGAAGCAGGCCTTTTCCACTTGTTCCTACTGGAAGTCCACGACATACTTTTTCAACGTTACCATAAACAAAGCACCGTTCACGAAGTTCAACACCGATTGTAACGTCAGGATTATGAACATCGACAGTAAGGATACCTCCATCAAATACAGGACCTGCAACTTCGCAACTGATTTCATATGAATTCATGGGGAAAGATTTGTCTGTACGACGTGCATCAATCTTAAAAGTACGGGCACCTTTTTCCCTTGCAATCTGTGCAACCTGCATGACAGTTTTTTTAATATCCTCTATGTCCTTTTCACAAACATAGCAGCGTGCCCATCCTGCAATACCAACAAGGTGACGCAATGAAAACTCTACGGCATCACAAGCGTTTTCCGCACATTCTACATACATACGGCCGTTTCTGAGTGTGACACGTGAATGTACTCCTTCAAGATAAAGCTGAAGGTTCTGTACAAGTCTGCGTTCAAATTCCTTTATGTTGCTTCCTTTGAGAGTTAGTTCTCCAAGCTGTATCAGATAGGTGACAGTTAATGCTTTGTTATTTTCCATATATGTAACTTTACCTCAAACAGGGTATTTTCTCAACATCAAAAAAAAATAAAAAAAACTTGCAAAATGACAAAAGATGTGATAATGTCATATTGAGAATGACAAAAACGCAGAAAGTGTCATTTTGAAAAAAGAACACTGTTTACGGTCAATTCTCAGGAGGGAAATTATGAAGAAGAAAGAAGATGTTTTTGATAAATCAATACCTCACAATATTCCATTACTTATGAAATCCCGTGCACGGGAATGTGCTGAACTGACAATGCAGATGTCACGTAATGAATCAGGAGTATTCGTGAAGTACACATATGCAGAAGTGTACAGAAACATACTTGCAGTCGCCGCCGCGTTAAGGAATCTTGGGGTAGTACGTGGAAGTAATGTTGGCATCATTTCCGACAACAGAAAGGAATGGCTCTGGACAGACATCGCCATCCTTTCGCTTGGTGCTGCTGACGTACCACGTGGCTGTGATTCTCTCCCGGATGACATTAATTACATTATTAACTTTTCAGAATGCGAAACAGTTGTTTTCGAAAATGAAGCTCAGTTGCTCAAAGTTCTTGATTGGAAAGAACGCCCAGGACATCTTCGCCATGCCATC
>JAZUFS010000256.1:0-2977 GCA_045640805.1 Treponemataceae bacterium | reverse complement strand
ATTCCCTTTTCATAGCAGTCAGGAATGGTTCCCTCTATACATCTAAGGCGCTCTGAAAGTGGAGCTTCCATGTTTGTGCCATATTCTGAAATCAGGGTACCAATACCATGAGCAACATATGTATCATAAACTAAAGATATTTTATCTTTTTCCTGTTCCAGGCATACTTCTCCGCATCTCTTGAATGCAGAGGCACCAGCATTATTTCCCATAGGATACATATGGAAACAGGCAATCAGCTTGTCATCAGCAGAATCATCTGGCAGACTGAACCGGTCATCACAGAGATTCTTTGGGGAGCCACAGATGCATTGGACCACACAGAACCGGTTTGCATTGTTGCCACCGGAAGCTCGGATGGCATCAAGAATAAGCTGATCGAATTTTTTCAAAAGACGGAACTGCTCATCTCCAGCTGTAAACCATTCATTTGTTCCATCGAGACCAGCGTTGGGTTCATTGATTAACTCAAAAAGCAGGTGTTCATCATAAGAGTTGTTGAATGCAGCTGCTATCTGCTTCCATAAGGCTTTGACAAAGGCCGTTGATTTCTCTTCCAGTTCAGGCTGCAGGGAAAAACCCCTCAAATAATGATTGTATTGCCAATAGTCGACAACATATACTGATGAATACATATCACAGAGGACGACATACAATCCTTCATCAATACACATGTCAACGATTTCCTTTACGTCTTCCATAAATCGTGGGTCAACGGTGTTATTGCTGTCCATGATATGTTCCCCGAAGTTAACGGCCAGGCGGATTGTCTTAAAACCAGCGTCTTTTATTTTCTGGATATTCGCTCGTGTCAGTTTTCCAGGATGTTTGGTTGAACTGACATAATCCATACCCCAGTCATATTCCTTGTCAACATTTAGATAATTAGACATATTAATTCCGGCACCCAGATTGTTTACCAGGTCGATACTGGAAATCTGATCATCGAAGGTTACCTGTGTACCCGTGTCGGTTACGGATGCCTGTGTCGTATAGTTCGGGTTTGTTGGGGCCTTAATTTTTTTTGTTTGTAATGAAATGGATTTGAATTCTATTTCAGTATTCATACAGGGTCTTCCCCATGTGTGTGTTGCGAAGCCCGCTATCTCACCTTTCTTATCATCGAGGAGAGGTATTTCATATTCAGTCAGATATGATGGTATGTAATAGAACACATCGTAATTATGCGTTGCGTCCTTTACATAACTAATGCAGAAAACAGACCCGAATGTACAGCCGTCTTTCACTTTGTATTGAATTTTCAGGGAGTTATACTCAGAAGCATCGATATGTGGCCAGTATCTTGCGAAACCCGCACCGCCATTTGAGACAAGCACGTGTGTTTTCTGATTGTAACTTGAACCGTATTTAGGGTCAGAAGGGTTTTGAGAGCCTGCTACATCACCTTCCTGCAAGGTAAACTCATCCAGCGGAATCTCGAGGCTGCTGCTTGTACTTGCCGGCAGTTTTGAGTCATGGGAACATCCTGAGAGTACCATTGCGACTGTAAGACAGAGTGTTGCACTCATCAGAACGGTGAAAAGTGGTTTCAGGTTTTTCATGTAACTTCTCCTTTTTTGTGCGGACAGATAGTCCGGCCATATTGAAAGGATACGCTTCCTGCAAAAGAAAAAATACAGAGTTGAACTCACAATTTTTTACACTGCAACTTTATTTTCATTGAAAGTTTTTAGTGTATAATTACATTATGGAACTCAAAAAACTTTCAATTGACGACAAAGAAATTATCAAAACTTTTTTTACGGAGGTTTTTACTAAAGAACCTTGGGATGATGACTGGAGTGATGCGGCTCAATTGGATGCTTACATTGTGGATTTGTGCGGAAATGTAAACTCGCTGGCGCTGGCACTTTTTGATGGTGACGAAATGGTTGCGCTTTCTATGGGCTACATTAAGCACTGGTACCGCGGAACTGAATATATTATCAACGAGTTGTGTGTGAAAACTGAAAGGCAGCATGCGGGAATTGGAACTGAGTTTTTGAAGCAGATTCAGGCGTATCTTAAGGCAAATGATTTGAAGGCAATTTATCTTCTTACGGAGAGGACTGTTCCAGCTTATAATTTTTACAAAAAGAATGGGTTTTACGAATATACGGACACTGTTGCGTTTGCTTGGGCGTGGGGAAATGATGACAAGTAAACCTGTGGATGTTGTTGATGAGATGAAAAAATAGATGGCAGGAAGAAGACTGAATTTGACAACTTGACAAGTTTTGAAGTATACTGCCTGTATGATTCAGATGACCGTAGGCGATTTTAAGGCGCAGTTTTCCTCAGTGCTTGATAAGGTTCTTGCAGGCGAAGAAGTGCAGATTCTGTACGGCCGTGCAAAGAAACCGGTTGCAACTTTTTCAAAAACAGAAGAAAAGCAAAAAAAGAAAAAGCGGCCGCTTGGCTTGTACGAAGGTGTCGCATCCTACCGGGAAGATGAGTCTTTTGAGTTTACGCCTGAAAACCTTTTTGACAACATGAATGACCTTATGTGCGGTGATGGTGGTGCAGAGTGAAATATCTGATAGATACACACGTCTTCATCTGGGCATTGATGGATACAAAAAAGCTCAGCCAGAAAGTCCGCGAGATTCTTGAGGATGAGAATAACGAAGTGTTCATAAGTCCCGTCAGTTTCTGGGAAATGGCGATAAAGGTACAGAATGGGAAACTTCAGTTCAACGGGATTAATACACTTCAGATGCCGCATATTGCAGAGCAGTTTGATTTTACCGTCCTGCCGCCAGATTCATATGACTATATAAGTGTCTGTACTGTTCCCCAGAAAGAGAACCATCACGATCCGTTCGACCGCATGCTTATCCATCAGGCAATCAGGAACAACCTGGTGCTTCTGAGCGCGGATGAGAAGTTCCGCCAGTACGAGCAGCAGGGCCTGCAGCTTTTGTGGTAAAAAAAAGTTTCAGTTATAACTGAAATAATATATTGACAGTAAAAAGAT
>JAZUFS010000255.1:0-8299 GCA_045640805.1 Treponemataceae bacterium | reverse complement strand
GATGAGCGAAGGCTTTATGAAGCCGCTTTTACGCTCAACGGTGACGCCGGGGAAGTTGCCGACATGCTGGATGCTGCCAGTCAGCTGGTTGAACAGGGTTGTCTTGCCGCAGTTCTGGTTTCCGACAAGGGCAATGGTAAGCTTCATTTCTTGCCTCCATTGCTGTACGGACAGCTTCCTTTTGAACAGGTCTTACAGGAATAAAGGTTCTCCTGAGCGTCAATCTCAATCATGGCGGCGTCATCCTTACGCAGGGTGAGCTCGTAGTTTCTGAGGTTCAGCTCCAGAGGGTCGCCAAGGGGTGCGACTTTGCGGACAAGCACTTTTGTGCCCGGCGTAAGTCCCATATCAAGCAGGTGATGGCGCAGTGCCCCATCGCCGCCAACGGTCTTGATGATACCGCATTTTCCAGGTTCCAGGTCTGATAACTGCATACACCTATAATATAGTTAGGCAAGACTAACTCGTCAAGTAGGCCGAAATGCAAATTATTGCTTTATTTAGAAAAATCACGCATAATAGGCGCATGATTGAATTAACCAGCAAACAGCGCAAGGCTCTTGAGAAGCTTGCACATGACCTTAATCCTGTTGCCCTGATTGGCGGCGCAGGAGTTGAGGACGCTCAGATTAAAAACATTGATGAAGCACTGAAGCATCACGAGCTTATAAAAATCAAGTTCAACGAGTTCAAGGAAGAAAAGGTTGAACTGACTCAGACCATTGCAGAGAAATGCGATGCCACCCTGGTACGCATCATCGGTAACACCGCAATCCTCTACAGACAGGCTGAGAAACTGGAAGACAGAGCGATAAAGCTCTGAAAAGATATTTTTTCACAAATTCTTTTCTTTGTTACAATATGCAGGTGAAGATGCTATAATCGACATCAAGGAAGGATGTATCCTAAAAGGAAATCTCCCTGTAAAACAATCCAGAATTGTCCAAGCCTGGTGTGAAATACATAAGTTAGAATTATTGCACAATTGGGAATTGTTACGAAGCGGACAACCGTCTGTCAGAATCAATCCTCTTATGTAGGAGTTACGTTATTGACAAGTTCCGAAAAGCCCTATAATGGAGTTCCCCATGTTACCGAAGTAATTCCCCACGAAGATTACACAGTAGATGTCATCTTCAGGGAAGGAAAAACTGTAACTGTAAACATGCGTCCTGAAATAGAGGACGGACAGATCAGGCATACTGTTTACACACCTTTAGCAGATATCAATGATTTCATGGGCAGATGTACAATCATCAATAACACGCTTGCCTGGGATATTGGCGGTAAAAGGGATGCATGGAATTGTATCGATGTAGATCCAATAGTACTATGGAATGTAACAGAAACAGGCGGTATTCTTGATCCTGATTCTGTTACATTTTAAGTAATTCCAACCCCTTACACAACGATTTTTATAACTACACCGTTACGGCCATCCTGGCTGTTGCCAAGCCGGGCAAGCTTTGCCGGGAATGAGTACTTCGCCGGGTGTGCCTTTCTGATGATGGCAGCGCCCGTCGCGCGGAGGTAGCCGGCTTTTGCCTTGCCGCTGCCGCCTGAAACTGCCGCTTCAAGGTCGTCGAACAGAACGACAATTGCGTTCGGGTCTGCCGGATTGTACGGCTCTGCCTGAACAGCGGCGGCAGTTCCCGTAAACAGCGCATCGCGCGCATCTCTTACGCGTGTCGTGTGCTGGATGAAATCCTCTGCAATGTAGTCTTCCATGAGCGAATCGAGGTAATCAAGACCGTTCGCTGCCCAGTTCCGGTAATGCGCGCCGACAATTCCCAGCGTTACGGGCACATCCGCGTGCGTCTTGAAATAACGGACGAACATGGCTTCAGGCGTTTCTGTGTCAGGATGCGGATCAAACTCATCCTGAACGGCGCGGAACAGCAGCGTGGAAACGTCTTCATCCACAGGAATGCCGCGGTAGGCGTTCTCGAAGTTGCTGTCGTCACTGAAACGGCCATACACCCACGCAAAAAGCGCCGCCGCTGCGATTGGACGGACGATGTACTCCGTAAGTTCAGAGAAGTTTTTGAAAACGCTGAAGCGGCGTGAAAGCAGTTCGGCGGCAAGCAAGCCGTCACCAGCTTCAACGGCAAGCAGAAGAGCGCCGGCATGCGTCAAGAATGCGAACAGTTCCGGCTTGAGAACCTCATCCTTTTCTGAAAGATGAACGGTTATGTCAGCGCGGAGTTCCTTTGGCAGCCAGGCATAAAATGACTGCGTCCAGTATGTGCTTGCAGAAAGAACGGACGCGTCTTTCATCTCTGCAAGATCCTGTGCAGAAAGGCTGCCGGTAAAATCAATCTGGCCGGTGCGGCTCTTTGTGAAACCCCAGGCTTTCTTTCCGCTGTCGGTTTCAGCAACAATAATGTATTGCATAGTATCCTCCTATAAAGCAGATAATGCACCGCATTAACTGCGGGCTCTTATACTTGGAGGATACAAGGGGTTGCGGGACACAAAATGTCCCTGTCAAAAAAAATATGTTTTTTCGCTATCCATCACAAACAGCGAACTGCGTCACGGATTGGAGGGGCGAGCGTCAGCGAGAACACGGCACGTGGTCGGAGGCGGGAGCCGGAGCCCGGGCGTGCTTTTCGCATCAGTCTGAAATAGTAAGTTTATCGATGCACGCCTGTACGAGCTTTCGCTCGTAGAAAACGTCGTTAATAGTAAAAGCCGGACCGGCTGCCTTTTGCAGACGGGGACGCCCAGGTGCGTGAACCAGGGGACGGTTCTCTATTGTCACGCCCGTGTGTATTTCATATTGACAACTATCTATGTATTAGGTACTATTGCACATATTGATATTCATCTATATGAGGTTTATATGACTCAGGATCAGGTAAGTGCCATCTGCAAAGCACTGGGAGATTCCAACCGGCTCGCGATTATGAACAGGCTTGAAAACGGAGAACTATGCGCATGCAGGCTTTTGGAGGCGTTTCAGATTACGCAGCCGACGCTGTCACATCACATGAAGATTCTGGGCGGGGCGGGTCTTGTGTCTTCGCGTAAGGATGGAAAGTGGACGTATTATTCGGTGAACAGGGATATGCTCCGCGATTTCCGTTCATCGCTGCCGTCTGTAAAAAGCGCTGACAGTGAGGGGCATGCGGCGAAAGCGGTCAGTTATTTCATGAGAAAATTTTCCTGCTCTCAGGCGGTATTGGCGTCTTTTGCTGATGAATGCGGGCTGACGGAATCTGAGGCGCTGAAAGCCGGAGCGTGTTTCTGCAGCGGCATGAGGAAGGCTGAAGTCTGCGGTGCATGTACGGGAGCTTTGATTGCGCTTGGCCTGATGGCAGGTCATGATGATGGAAATGATGCTGAAAAAAAACAGAAGATTAATGAAATGACGGTCAAATTTCTTGATACGTTTGCGGAAAAAAACGGTTCGTACCTGTGCCGGGAACTTTTGAAATGCGACATTACGACACAGGATGGCCGCGCTTATGCCGTTGAGCACAATCTTTTCACGGAATTCTGCCCGAAACTGGTTGAAAGCGCTGCATCCATTCTGGAAGAAATGATTTCTGAGAAGATTTAATATCCTTTCAAGGTTTTTGGTAGTATATTAAATATTAAAGAAAGGTTGTCTACCAAAGAGGTTTCAGATGAAGCTTTACACAAAAAGGCATTTATTTTTTGCGGCAGCAGGTTCAGTCCTGACTGTTCTGGCGATATTATTTACGGTGCTCGGTATCTGCGTGACGCGGAACCCGGATGCACTCACTGCCCTTTTCTCTGGCTCACAGTCACAGGAAGAAGCAATAATCACTGATGCGGATGAGCTTGCGGCCCTTCTTGAAAGCAGCCCGCTTCATGGCGGCTCTGGTAATGGCACAGGCTCAGCGGATGGCACCAGCCCCGTTGATGCAGCAGGCGGCCGCATTGTTGATGCAGCTGCAGACACGACATACACGACTGAAGAATATCAGAACATTTCCGTTTACGAGAAATACAACACAGCTGTCGTCAACATTTCGACAACAACGATTGCCTACAACTGGTTCCTTGAACCGGTCGCACAGGACGGCGGTACGGGCTCAGGCTCCATCATCGACCCGCGGGGATATATCGTGACGAACGTACACGTCGTTTCTGACGCGTATAAGATTTACGTCACGCTTTCAGACGGCACACAGTATGATGCAACGGTCATCGGCACTGACCCGCAGACGGATATTGCGGTCATCAAGTTTGATCCACCGGCCGGTATGACGCTCAATACGATTCCGTTCGGCGATTCTGACACGCTCAAAGTGGGTCAGCGTCTGCTCGCCATAGGAAATCCGTTCGGCTTTGACAGGACACTAACTTCAGGCATAGTTTCAGGACTGGGCCGCCCTATCAAGAACTCGAACGACGTGATTATCCGCGACATGATTCAGACTGACTCTGCAATCAACCCGGGCAACTCTGGCGGACCGCTGCTCGATACGCAGGGACGCATGGTCGGCATCAACACGATGATTTACTCCACGTCAGGAAGTTCCGCCGGCATCGGATTCGCGGTTCCGGTAAACACGGCAAAGCGCGTCGTCGCCGATTTGATCCAGTACGGCGAAGTGAAACGCGGCAAGATTGACGGCACGCTCATTCCGCTCACGACGTCTATTGCCAACTACGCAAAGCTGCCCGTCTCTCAAGGCCTGCTCGTATCAGAGCTGAAACGCGGAAGCAAAGCCTCATCCTCACTGAAGGCAGGAACACAGGGCGTACAGTACGGCAGCCGTTACAACGCCGTGACGATTTATCTGGGAGGCGACGTCATTATCGCAGTTGACGGCGTTGCAGTCACTTCCACCGCAGAGCTGAACTCGACACTTGAAAGCAGAAAACCGGGTGACAGTATCGTCGTAACGGTTATCCGCGACGGTCAGAGTGTTGATTTACGAGTCGTTCTCGACTAACATTAAGATATGCGTCCATTCAAGGTAGTATCTCCATTTGAGCCATCCGGCGACCAGCCAGAGGCAATAGACAGACTCGCCGCGGGCTTTCTTGCAGGCGACAAATATCAGACTCTCAAAGGCGTAACAGGTTCAGGCAAGACTTTCACGATGGCGAAAATCATCGAGAAAGTGCAGAAGCCGACGCTCATCATCAGCCACAACAAGACACTTTCCGCACAGCTCTACCGTGAGTTCAAGAGCTTTTTCCCGGATAACGCAGTCGAGTACTTCGTCTCTTATTACGACTACTACCAGCCGGAAGCGTATGTGCCGGCGCGCGATTTGTACATTGAAAAGGATGCAAGCAGTAACGATGAGATTGACCGCATGCGTCTTGCCGCCACCTACAGTCTGATGGAACGGCGCGACGTCATTGTCGTGGCGACCGTCTCGTGTATATACGGCCTCGGCATGCCAGAACTGTACAAGGGCATGAGACTTCACGTGGAAAAGGGCGAAACACTCGACCTGCTTGCGTTTGCGCGTAAGCTTGTGAGCCTGCAGTACGACAGGAACGACGTCGTGCTTGAACGCGGCCGGTTCCGTATCCGCGGCGACATGATCGAGATTTTCCCTGCCTACATGGAAACTGATGAAGCATACCGCATTGAGCTTGATTGGGAAGAAGTCGTCCGCATCAGGCGCTTCAACACCATTTCAGGCGAAATTACCGGCGAGCTTGATGAAACGGTCATCTACCCGGCAAAGCACTTCGTCGTGCCTGAGGAAATGCTCAAGAGCGCGACAGAGAGAATCCGCGAGGAAATGGAAGAACAGGTGGAGCGCTTCCGCATCCAGGGCAAGCTGCTTGAGGCAGAGCGCCTTAAAACGCGCACTACCTATGACATAGAAATGCTCAACGAAATGGGGATGTGCCCCGGCATTGAAAACTACTCTGGCCCCATTTCAGGAAGAAAGCGTGGCGAACCGCCTGCAACGCTGCTCCACTACTTTCCTGATGACTTCCTGTGCATGATAGACGAAAGCCACGTCACCGTTCCTCAGATTGGCGCCATGTACGAAGGCGACCGGAGCCGTAAGCAGAATCTGATCGACTTCGGCTTCCGTCTACCGAGCGCGCTCGACAACAGGCCGCTTAAGGCAGATGAGTTCACAAAGCTCATGAACCAGGTCATTTACGTGTCGGCTACTCCGCGCGAAGAAGAAAAGAAGCAGAGCACACGCATTGTCGAACAACTCATCCGCCCGACGGGACTGCTTGACCCTGAAGTTGACGTGAGGCCGAGCGAAGGCCAGATGGAAGACATCTATAAGGAAATCAAGGACCGCGTTGCCCGCCACGAGCGCTGCCTGCTCCTGACGCTCACCAAGAAGATGGCCGAAGACCTGACCGATTATCTGACAGGTCTTTCGCTTAAAGTAAAGTACATCCACAGCGAAGTTGAGACGATTGAGCGCGTCGAAATCCTGAAAGGACTGCGTGCCGGCGAGTTTGATGTGCTTGTCGGAATCAACCTGCTGCGTGAAGGCATTGATCTGCCTGAAGTCTCGTTCATCGCCATCCTGGACGCGGACAAGATTGGCTTCCTGCGTTCAACAACCAGCCTGATTCAGATAATCGGCCGCGCCGCACGCAATGTGAACGGCAAGGTCGTCATGTACGCTGACCGCATGAGCCCCGCAATGAAAGAGGCCATTGACGAAACAAACCACAGGCGCGAGGTTCAGCAGGCGTTTAACGAAGCGCACGGCATTACGCCGCGTACGGTAAGCAAGGCGATAGACGACATGCTCGTACGGCAGGAAAAAGAAAAGGAAATGGATGCCGCCACCGAGATGAACGTGCTTATAAAGGCGCACAACCTGTTCAATCCGGCGGACAGGAAGAAGCTGTTCAAGGCACTCGAAAAGCAGATGACCGACCACGCCGAGCGGCTTGAATTTGAGGAAGCTGCCGCCATCCGCGATACGATCGAGGAACTCAAGCGGCAGTATGGGGCGTAAGGGTTACAGGGCTGCAAGCAAAAAAAAGCCCCGGGGAGAGCTCTCAGAACCCGGGGCAAAGAAAACCAGCAGGCGGGGAATGCCTGCTGGCCGTTAAGCGTTAATCAAAAGGACAAGCACACAATCAGTCGTTCTGTGGTGCAGGAGGACAGGCGATCTGCTCCCAGACTGCGGTTTCTGAAGGATACGCTTCTGCTGTTTCCATAGGGAACATGAAGACATAGCGGCTGCCAATGTTAGGGTTATTCTTTGAAATTGGCGCCTGAACCTGTATAGCATTCTTGGCTGTTCCAAAATATGCTTTGGCAGCTGCCTTTTCCTGATCAAAATTTTCCCAACTTCCATCAGGACTCTGTATTTCATGGTACATTGAGAAATCAATTGCAATGTAAGGCTTGTATCCTTCAAGATCAATTTCTGTAAGCTTGTTCGGTGTCAGGTAATATTCGTCGTCATGGCCGTTAGCCTTATAGGCACATGTATTCAGGTCAGATTTCCTCAGATTTGACATATCAAGCCAGATGGTGAAATTGTCACCGGCACATTCTGAACAGAGGGCATCTGTGCTGTAACAGCGGTAGTTATCATAATATTCGGTGTCGTAATCACCTTCTCCGATTTCATGAAGGGTATACTGCATATCTCCAGACACGGCATACAATCCTTCATCTTCTGTATTGAACAGATATGAACCTGTGTAGCAGATGTCAAAATAAGGCTGTTCTTTGGTTGCCCAGTTCCATCCTGTCTCTTCCTTCGGACAAATCCAGAGCGGATTATTTGGATCAACCTGAGTCGGAATGCTTGCAACGAACGCTTCCACCTGTTCATCTGTCATCAGCATGATGGAAATGGAACCCCATGTACCAGCCATGCCTCCCTGACGGGTACCCTGTGCAGCTGCAATCTTTGCTTTTGAAACCGTAACCTTATAGACGCCAGAACCGTTTCTTACGTTGCACACATCCATCGCCTCTGCCTGAGCTGCAGCTTCTGCAAGGCGTGCCTTGAAATCTGCTTCAGCCTGCTCTCCATTCTTGTCATAATAGAAATCGACCTTATCTGTGAACTCACCCTTGAACTCAAGGTCCTTAAAACGACCGCCGACAAGATCAATTTCATCAACACCGGCTTCGACATACAGTTTTTCAATCAAAGACTTCTTGTCTGCCGGATCGCCATCCTCTTCATCACCAATAAGGACGAACTGCTCAAGGCCATCTTTCAGTTCAAGTTCTTTTATGCTGACTTTTTTATCACCCCTGTCCAGGAACAGAGTCACATCCTCATCTGCAACAAATCGTGTAAAAGAGCAATCTTCAAGGCGGAGTTTAGGATTGTCCTCGCCCAGCTCCTTTGGC
>JAZUFS010000254.1:0-4683 GCA_045640805.1 Treponemataceae bacterium | reverse complement strand
ATTCCCTTTTCCTTAAGTGCTGCGACCTTTTCTGCGACTCCTGCGCGGACATCAAGTGCAATCTGCTTTCCATCAATAATCTGAGCTGCCATGTAAATCCCCTTCCAAAGCCGTAACCATTAAGGCTGGACGGCTGTTTTCTCTTGTGGACAATGGATGTCAAAACAAGTATTATTATTGTATAAAATTTTGAGATTTATATCCATACATACAGCAAATTGAGAGGATTTATGAAACGCTTAGCAGCACTGATTGCAATGTTCTGCCTGTTCATTGCATCAATTTCAGCACAGACGCTCGACCTGAGCGATCTTGACTTTGAACACCTGAATGAACCTGGCGACACATATACCATTTTCGAGACAGAAGAGACAGTAGTAACTGAAACTTCAGAAACGGCAGAAAGTCCTGATTTCGTCTACAAGCCAAATCAGCAGGGAGACCAGTTCGTCCGTCTGAATCTTGCCCTTGAAATGCCATTCCGCCCTACACAGCTTAAGTACGGTGGAACAGGAACTCTTTCTTACGGCATATTCCTGACCGAAAGTTTCAATCTGAGCGCAAAAGCAAGTTTTGCCTATACAACTACACTCGGCAGCAATATTTTCTATTTCATCCCGATTACCGTCTGCGCCCAATATCAGATGCTTATCAGGAACTTTGAAATTCCACTCAGTTTTGAAATCGGCGGTGCTATTGAGAGCTACATAGACAGACTGTTCTTCGGACTTGTCCTCAAGCCGGAAGCAGGTTTGTTCTACCGCGTTTCACCAGACTGGTCAATCGGTATCTACGGTGGTCTGTATGTACTTCCTCAATGGTATTCAGACAGCAAGTATAACTACACCGGAGTCATTTCCGATATCGGTCTGAGTGTCCGCTATCATTTCTAGGAGCCGGAGGATGAATACTGTCATGAAAACAAGAATACTTACAACTCTTTTACTCGTAGTACTCACTCTTACCGCAGTAAGCTGCAATCAGGAAGTCATTTTCTACGACATTGCACGCGAAGTAAAACTCGTCAATCCTGAAATCAACGGTAACATCTACTCAATGGTTCCGCTTGCAGGAAATCTTTACGTCCAGAATGGTGATATCTACAAAAAGACAAATCCGTCAGCCGCACACGGATGGACACGGATTACAAAACCAGCAGACAGCAACATCATCCGCATTGCATCAGATGATTCTTACCTGTATGCTCTGGACAACGCAAAAAATGTCTGGGCAACAAGTGACAGCGGAACAAACTGGACCAAGGTTGCTGATAACGCAGAGGCCCTTTTTGACAATCAGGTCATGGATGGAGCAGCTTTCACGACAACAGGCCGCAGCGCATTCATTACTGTTCTCTCCGCAATACAGAACGATTCAGCTAATGTAAACCAGGAAGTAAAAATGCTGTCCGGAACAGCTTCTCCATCTGCAGTTTCTGCTTCAGAAATCAGTGCTGTCGTGGCAAAAGCCGATTACATCAAGGCAGCCGCCTTTGACGGAACGAACACTGTATTTTCAAGCAGTGCCGCAATCTGTGCACAGGGTACGACGCTCTACCGTGCAGCTAAGGATGCCACAAAAGTTCAGTACAAGACACAGGGCGGTTCATGGCTTGATGGCGGTACACTGAAAGCAGGCGCACTTTCCATCTGCCCATATGGAACGGATAAAGTTCTTGTAGGTACAGCCAGGGGATATGAAATCTGTTCCCTGAATGCAGCAGGAGTTCCCGCAAATGGCGTTGAATCTGAGACAAATGCAGAATCTGCATTCGGAACACGCGCCGTCATCTCCATCAGAGCATTCGGTTCATCAGTATACGTAGGCGTTGTTTCAGAAAACAGTTCTGCCTACAGCAAGCTCTGGAGCCTGTTCGGAGAAACCTGGAACTACGAGTAATCACTGATGGATCTGTTCGATGCACCACAGAAAAACGAAGGGCCTCTCGCAGCCCGCATGAGGCCGCGCAATCTTGATGAGTACATCGGACAGGAACACATAGTCGGTAAAGGCAGGCTTCTCCGACGTGCCATCGCCGCAGACCAGCTCACTTCAGTAATTTTCTACGGGCCACCAGGCACCGGCAAAACGACCCTTGCCCGCGTCATTGCAAATCATACAAAAAGCAATTTCATTACACTCAACGCCGTTCTGACAGGAGTCCAGAACATCCGCGATGCCATAAAGCTCGCAGATGACCAGAAGCGGCTCTACGAACGGAAGACAATCCTCTTTGTAGATGAAGTACACCGCTGGAATAAAAGCCAGCAGGATGCGCTTCTGCCATGGGTTGAGAACGGGACGATCATTCTTGTAGGCGCTACGACGGAAAATCCGTTTTTTGAGGTAAACAAGGCACTTGTCTCAAGAAGCCGCGTATTCCAGTTAAAGCCAC
This sequence comes from Treponemataceae bacterium, assembly GCA_045640805.1. Classification (GTDB taxonomy): domain Bacteria; phylum Spirochaetota; class Spirochaetia; order Treponematales; family Treponemataceae; genus Treponema_I. The sequence goes on along the minus strand of JAZUFS010000254.1, from coordinate 2,288 downwards.
TGACCGAAGAAGACCTGACGAAAGCTGCCCGCATGGCACTTACAGACAGGGAACGCGGTTACGGGCGCTGGGATGTGCAGTTTGAGGAAGGTGCCCTTGAGCATCTTATTGAGACGGCAAACGGTGACGCCCGCAGTCTTCTGAACGCGCTCGAACTCGCCGTAGAGACAACGCCCGAAGTCTGGAAGCCGGATGCATCCCCTTGCGTGCCACCAGAAGGAAGCACCATTTTCATCAGTAAGGAAACTGCAGAAGAAAGCATTCAGAGAAAAGTCGTTCTGTATGACCGGGATGGCGACTATCATTACGACATAATAAGTGCATTCATAAAGAGCCTTCGCGGCCGTGACCCGGATGCCGCCCTGTATTGGATGGCGCGCATGATTGCAGCAGGCGAAGATCCGCACTTCATTTTCCGCCGCATGCTCATTTCCGCGTGTGAGGACACGGGCCTTGCTGTCCCGATGGCACTGACGGTCGTAGAAAGTTGCGCAGCTGCATTTGACCGCATAGGATTGCCTGAAGGTCAGTACATGTTGACCCAGGCAGCACTGTATCTGGCGACTGCGCCAAAGTCAAACAGCAGCATGGCGTATTTTGACGCGCTCAAAGCTGTCCAGACAGAAGATGCCGAAGTTCCGAACCATCTGCGAGACGCAAGCCGCGATGGAGAAGGTTTCGGTCATGGCGCAGGCTACATGTATCCGCATGCATACAAAGACCATTGGGTCGCACAGCAGTACCTGCCTGGAAGCCTTAACGGACGCGTATTCTATAACCCGACGACGCAGGGATACGAGGCGACTATCCGCGAGGATGTGCTTTCACGCCGCGAACTGCAGATTGCCTCGCTCATTGAAGATGCACGCCACGCCACAAGTTTTTCCGGCGGAAAACCCGTATCAGAAAACAATGCTGATGACAACACAGCTGAAGACGGGGCACCAATCTACCCGATGGGAGACTGGTGGGAAGCAGAACACCTGAAGCACGGGGACGTGCAGACACCTGAAAACCTGACATTCAGTCCCGGTGACAGCAAACGCGCCGCCTGGCAGAAACGGACAGAGTCGCACCGCACAGAACTGCTGCTTGTACTGCGTGATGCCGTCATTTCAGGCGCGGGTCTTGTACGCCATCACCGCTCACTCGTCATGGGTGCAGACGACGGTCTGCTTCTTTGGGAAATATGGCGCCGTACGCCTGAAGGCCTGACCGCCGGTGTCTGTTACACGCAGCAGGGCTACGACATATTGAAACAATACTCCGGCACACTCGACGAACTCGACAAGCCACTCCTGATAGCAGATTTTGCCCCGTCCCCAACTGCGGTGTCAGAAACTGCTGCTCAGGCAGATGCAGACAAGGCATCAATTTCCGGACAGGATGCATCTTCTGCTGCTCAGGCAGACGGCGGCGATTATGAGTTCGACCGCATTTTCTTCCGCGATCCGGTCAAATGTGAAGCAGACATCCCTCACTTTGCCGGCACTGCCGCCGCCCTCTTCGCAGGAGATGTACGTACGTCAGCCGGTCTCATGACAGTAAGTGACGGTGCAGAAATTCTTGCCGTACAGAAAATACCTTCAGCAAGCCAGCGTCTCGCGTCATTACTGCTCAGTGACGAAAACCTTTCTCCAGAGGAAAGGGAGCTGCTGAACAAAATGCTCGCCGCTGAAAACGACTTCTACTCGGGTATAGCGGCTCCGGAAAGTGCAAAGACTCTTTTCTCCTGGGACGCAGCAACAATACGGCAGGCTGTGGACAAGACGCTTTCAGACACAAAACACGCAGTTACAGAACTGACAGAACGCGTCTTCTATGAAAAGCGCATGCTGACCGAAGGCGATATTGCCAGGTGGTTCGCTCCTGAAAGCGCATACGCCCGTTCACTCACAAAGACACTCGGCGAAGATACTGTGAAAAAACTCGCTGCACTATTCACTGAAGCTGTTTCCGGACATGAAGGCGGACGTATGTTCCCGTGGAAGCAGACGATGGCGCTCATAAAAATCAAGTAAATAAGCAGAAACAGGGTTTTAGGGGCAGCGCCCCTAGGAGAATGGGGTGTGGTGAAAACAGCTTTGCTGGTTGAACCCAGGGGAAAGGCTTTTCCCCTCATAATATTATTTAATTCTTCTATTCTTTTTTTTCTGTTCCTCATTTATAATATTTCTATGTTGCAGGGTATTTACACTTTTTCTTTTATAATAGCCTTTATTTACCTCTACATTTCGGTTTCTGTATTTAAAAAACGAATTTCAGTTTATTATATGATGCTTTTTTCG
>JAZUFS010000253.1:0-3368 GCA_045640805.1 Treponemataceae bacterium | reverse complement strand
CTACGGCTTTTTCCACAAACAGTCTGTCGACGTGACAAAGCGTTTCCTTGATTCCGGCAAGGAAATTGAAGCCATTGTCTGTGCGAATGATGTCATGGCAATGTTTGTCATTGAGTATCTGAACAAAGCCGGCATAAGTGTTCCGGAGCAGATGATCGTCACGGGATATGACGGTGCAAAAGAAGCGTCTGAATATGTTGTTCCGGTAACATCGCTCACGGTCGATTTTGAAAAGCTCGGCATACAGTGCGTGGAACTTCTGGAAGAAATACGGGAAACGGGCATTTCCGAAAAGACGATAGACATAACGGCAGACCTTATACTTCAGGAAAGCTGCGGCTGCAGGAAAGGTCCTGCCAGCTTACGGAAGTCACTTGACAGTAAATACGCAAGTGAAAACGTATTTGCCACGTTCTCTCTGTTCCTTTCCCAGATGAACGTATTATGCGCTTCTGATGAAGAAAGGGAAGATCTGTTCCTTGACCTGATGAGACCGGCATGGATGTTCAATTTTAAAACGGTACTTATGTGCATCTGCTCTGAACTGGAAAAAGGTAAGGACTTTTTCTACAGCGACTATAAAGCAGGCAATAAATACGGTTTTTCAAAAAACCTGATTACAATGGTACAGTGGTCAAATCCCGTCAAATTGGGAAGCAGTTTCAAAACGTCAGACATTGTTGACAAACTGATGTGGGAAACGGATGAACCGCTCTACCTCACGTTCAATCCGCTGTACTTCAAGGATAAGTTTCTGGGCTACATTGCATATGAATGCGAGGAAGGCACAGAGCGCACACACATGTTCAGTCTGTGGCTTCAGGCCATTGCGAGCTACATCGGTTCATTCTACGAAAGGCGCGAACTAGAGAACATGTACATGCATGATCCGCTGACAAACCTGTACAACAGACGCGGCATGGAAAAGATGTTCAAGAAGACGTACGACATACTGATGAAGAACAAAGGCTTTCTGACGATGGTGTGCTCTGACATTGATGACCTTAAGAAAGCCAATGATAAATTCGGACATGAGGCTGGCGACATTGCCATAAAAACTGTTGCCGATGCCTTAAAGCACTGTCTGCCCAAAGAAAGCATCTGCGTAAGGACAGGCGGCGATGAATATGCGGTTCTTGTGTATACTAAAAGAAAGCCGGACACGGACGGCTGGCTTACAAAGCTTGATAACTATTTCTATGACTTCAACAATGCAAGCGACCTGCCGTTCAAAGTGTCGAGCAGCTGCGGTTTCAGCATAAAGTCTTCAGAAGAGAATCCCGTTCTTTCTGTAATGGCACGTGAAGCTGACGCCGAACTGTACAAGATAAAGGCACTGAAAAAAGCATGAAACGGCTGATTTACCAGCCGCTCATACAGTTTTCTCAACAGGCGTTTTCAGTAACAGCCGCATGCTCGTCTTTGTAGAAAAGTTCTTCTGTGGCAAGTGCAAACTTGGTAACGGCAAAGTCTTTTCCTTCCGGATAGATGTACAGCGTATCTTTAAGCGTATTCAGATCAATGCAGTCGCCGAACTTACCGAGGTACTCGTATTCAATGTGGCAGGAATACAGTTCCTTCGCAGGAATTTCGACGGAGTACGGTTCACCGCGGCAGATGCCTTCAAGACGGAAACCTGCCATATTGTGGGTAAGCGTTGCCTTTCCGATATCAATGTAGCGCTTGGGATTAGGGAGCGAGTCGACGTGACACGGCAGGGTAATGCCGTACGTGCCGGCCTGCACTTCGCGGCGGACATTCATGCGCTCCCACTCGTACCAGTCAGGGATATGCGCAAACTCAGTTTCGCCTGAACGTGCATGAAGTTCACTGAACTCATCCATTTCCCACTCTTTGCCGCATGAGTCGCACCGGAGTACTGTGCCGGATGAGCTCATGCGGTATTCAGTCCTGCAGGACGGGCACTGGTACAGTACCTTGTGCAAACCTTCTGCACGCTTTTTATACGTGATGCGGATACCCTTTTCTTTCTGCCAGGCAAAATCGTCATATTTGAACGCTTCTTCAATGCCGCGTGTCAGTTCTCCGTGTGACAGTTCCTTCACCTGATCAGCCGTGTACAGACATGTCATGGTCGCCTCTGTTCCCTTGACTTTACGGTCAGGCAGCGCCCAAAACGGTGAGTTCACGTGATGGCCGTGGCAGGTAAGGACGACAACCGGCGCTTTTAAAAGCTTGCACAGCTTTCCCAAAGACGGCGGGAGCACGGCGGTCGTTCCGCACAGGGAATAGCGCGCCTCCGGATAGATTGCAGCAATGTCACCCCTGTCGATAACACGCTTCAGCTGCCGGATGAGTGACAGGTCGTTCGTGAACTTGCGCTTGCAGATGCAGCCGATGAAGCGGAGCAGCCATTCACGCTTAAGGAAGCCGTCAATTGCTACGACGAAATTTGCGCCATGCGGAAAAATGCCTTTCATGGCAACCTTGAAATCCATAAATGCATTATGGTTGCAAAGAAGAAGGTACGGCGGCTTTATGCCTTCCATATTCACTTTTATCAGTCTGTTCTTATGGGAAATGACTGCGGGGAACGACAGTAACCAGATAAGCCATTTAAGATGCATCCTCATAGGAGGACGGGTCATGTCAAAACGAGGTTCTTCTTCAAGCATGATAAACTCTCTTGTTCGTAAGATGTTGACAGTATACCATCAGAATGCCTTGTTACGCCACTTTTTTCTCATTGCCAGTTTGGGCTCTTTGGCATATAATTACTGCATATACTTTTTACTTATTTACGAGGATTATCATGGTTATTCTTACCTTGAACTGCGGTTCTTCATCCGCAAAGTACCAGGTTTACGACTGGGACAACAAAGACGTTCTCGCCTCTGGTGTCGTAGAACGCGTTACACAGCCAGGTGCTGTCATCACACACGAAGCTAAAGGCAAAGACAAATACGTAAAGGAAAGCCCGTGCCCGACCCACAAGGAAGCTATTGAGCTCATCATCGCCACAATCACTGACAAGGATGTTGGTGTCATTACTGACATGAGCGTCATCAAGGCTGTCGGCCACCGCGTCCTGCATGGCGGCGACAAGTTCACAAAGTCAGTCATCGTAACTCCTGAAGTCATCGAGACGTTCCGCTCAGTACAGGATCTTGGACCTCTCCACAACCCTGCAAACATTATGGGTATTGAGGCAGCTCAGAAGGTTCTGCCTGATGTACCACACTGCGCAGTCATGGATACTGCATGGCACCAGACAATGCCTGAGACATCATACATGTATGCTGTCCCACGCGAATGGCATGACAAGTACGCAGCCCGCCGCTATGGTTTCCATGGAACAAGCTTCCTGTACACAGCAAAGCGCGCTTCAGTACTGCTCCACAAGGAGC
>JAZUFS010000252.1:0-4729 GCA_045640805.1 Treponemataceae bacterium | reverse complement strand
CTTCTGCACAGTGAATCCGTCTGGAATGATTCCTGAAGTTACGGGTGCGCGTTCGAAAATATCGTACACCTTGCCGCAATTCATGCATTTGAAATGGATGTGATCTGATGTGTCTGCATCGTAACGGAGTTCTCCGTCTTCAATCTGGATGGACTGAATCAGTCCGCACTCATCAAACTGTTGCACCGTGTTGTAGACGGTTGTCTTTGACAGGGTAGGGATGAGTGGAGAAAGTGCTGTGTATATCATATCCACAGTCGGATGCGTCTTGTGTTCTGAAAGATACTTCAGAATTGCCATGCGCTGTACTGACGGACGGATACCCTTTGCAGAAAGGCGTGCGGCAATGTCTTCATCAGAGAAAGTGTCCATGTTGTCCTCCTGGTAACGCTGCATGTGCGGCTGGTATCCGTCAGTCATAAGCTTTATTCACGTATTATTTGAAATAGCGTGCAAGAAGGCCCTTGAAGCCAGCGCCGTGGCGTGCTTCGTCCTTAGCCATTTCGTGTACTGTGTCGTGAATTGCATCATAGTCAAGCTCTTTTGCTTTCTTTGCAAGCATGAGCTTTCCTTCGCATGCGCCTGCTTCTGCTTCTGCGCGGAGCTCGAGGTTCTTCTTTGTTGAAGGAGTAACGACTTCGCCAAGGAGTTCTGCAAACTTTGATGCATGCTCTGCTTCCTCAAATGCATAGCGCTTGAAAGCTTCTGCAACTTCAGGATATCCCTCGCGGTCTGCCTGGCGGCTCATTGCAAGGTACATACCGACTTCTGTGCACTCGCCCATGAAGTTATCCTTAAGGCCCTGAACTACTTCTGCATCAAGTCCCTTTGCAATGCCGATCTTGTGTTCATCAGCAAAGCCCTTGAACTCCTGCTTTTCGTTGAACTTGTCCTTTTTTGCCTTGCACTGAGGACATTCTGCCGGCGGCTCATCGCCAACGTGTACATAACCACATACGCTGCATACCCAAACTTTCATAGTACATCTCCTATTTCCGCAAGGCTCTGATCTGCTAAAGTCATTTCGTTGCGGAATAAATTGTAATCATTACAATATTGATATTACTACAGAAATAGAGCGATGTCAAGAAAAAACTGCCTGAATTTACATCAGCGGGGAGAAAATTCTAAAGACTCTGCCAATCATCCGTTTGGGCCACGGAAGTTTCTCGTAATCACCGATTTTCATCTCCACACAGTCACTAAGCGTGTTTTGGAAATCTGCTTCAATCTGTACGACTGCAGAAACATCATGAAGGATGGTTCCGCATTCAAAATGATGGTAAAAACTGCGGTAATCAAGATTTATGGATCCGACAGTGGCTGTTCTGTCATCTGTGATGAACGTTTTTGCGTGGATGAAACCTTTCTTGTACAGGTACACTCTAATGCCGTTTTCCACAAGCGTTTTAAGGAATGTCTTTCCTATATAAAATGTTATGAAATGGTCGGGAGTTGACGGCACTATAATTCTGACATCAACTCCGCGATGTGCGGCAAAAAGCAAGGCTTCCTGGAACGTATTGTCCAGGAGAATATATGGTGATGTGATGTGCAGGTATTTCTTTGCAGAATGCGTCATGTACAGGTATACGTTCTCGGCAATGTTCTCATCGTTGTATGAATCATCTCCATAGGGAATGGTCAGACCGGAATATGCGAATTTATTGTATGCGACATCCAGAAAACGTGCATAGTTGTCAGATTCTTTCCTGCTGCCCTGCATGTTCCAGTTTTCAAGAAACATTGTCGTAAAGCTGCGGATTGCCTCTCCCTGAATCTTTATGGCGTTATCTTTCCAATAGGGAAAATAATTTTCTCCATAATTGAAATATTCATTTGCAAAATTCAAACCACCGGAATAGCAGACTTTTCCATCAATGATGTAAATTTTCCTGTGATCCCTGAAATTCTGTCGTGTCGTAAAAACGGGAATCATCGGGTTGAACACAACTGCGTGTATCCCTTTTGATTTGAGGAAATTCACATAAGCGCGTCCGGATGCCATTGGGGATGCGAACGCGTCGTACATCACTCTGACTTCAACGCCTTCTGCAGCCTTTCCTTCAAGAACAGAAAGAATCATGTCCCACGTTTCCTCAATTCTTAAAATGAATGTTTCCAGAAAGATGAAATCCTGTGCGTTTTTGAGTGCCGCTATGAAGTCAGTGAAAAAAGCTTCTCCCGTCGGAAAATAATCAATCTGGTTGTTTTCATAAGGGAGAAAACGTTCCCGAATGAGGTATTTCTGCAAATCGAGAATATCCGGATACGTTGTTTTCAGGTGCGTTTCTGATTCATTCAAGTCTGACAATGTGGCAATCTGGTTTTTGATTCTCTTTAAAGCCCGTTTTGCTTTACGTTCTCCGGAATCAGTTAGATATAAAGAATAGAATATGACACCTGCAAGGGGAAATATCATTACAGGTATGAACCATGCTATTTTGAATTCGTTTTTTCCCTGCCGGTTGGTCAGATAAATCAGAAAAGCAACGGAAAGAACAATGGAAACGAGGAAATAATATTCAATATATTGCTGTAACCGCAGAATGAACAGGAGAATCAGCAGTATCTGCATCAAAAGTAATAATGCGGTAAGGATGATGCGGCTTTGCACAATCCTTTTGAAAATGTTCATGCCGTGAATATCGCGGATAATGAGTGACTGTAAATCGTTAACTTTCTTCGTTTTTCTTTTTTCCATGATGCCCATCCTGTGAAAATGGCACTGTATTTTAAACATCATTAATTTTCAGCCATTCGTCAACTGTGTGTGATATACTTACGATTGATTTTAGAGAAGGCAAGACAGAAGTCCGTAGAAGTTACCAATTCACACGATAAAGATAAAAAGAGGAATTCATTCAACATCTGCAACAAAGAGTAGAAAAGGGTGCAATCAGTAACTGGGGATGAGTATTTAACTGATACTGAGAGAAATGCTAATGTCAGTTTTGACTGTGATTCGAAAAAGGATGTCTTATGAAAAGGTCATCAAAAGGTTTTCCAGCATTTTTCCTTTAAGAAGGTACTTATAACTTTTATATCTTCGCCTTCATAAAATGCAACAAGCTTCTTCTTGAACTCCGGAACATGTTCCTCTGGAATAACCAGAAATCCCTGACCGTGTGAAATCAAATAGTGATTTGCAAAAATAACAGAAGCCCGTTTATTGCCATCAAGAAAAATCTGTGCCTTCATACAGTACATGCACAGTTTTATGGCAATTTCAATTTCAGCATCTTCAGAATGGACAATTCCGCTTATTGTTTCTTTTACTACTGTTTCTATGGGGATTGGCGGGGTATAGGAACTGCCCCCGATCCTTACCGGAACACCCCGAATCCTTCCTCCATCAATAAAAAAACCTTCATTAACTAATTTTGCAATATGACACAGTAAATAGTAATCGGTATCCGCCTGAACGACATCTGAATCCAGTATGAACTCCCAAGCATGTTTTAAATTCAGAATCTTCTGGATATCATGGGCGGTCATTCCATTTACGGTGCCATTATCAATGATATTCTCTGTCTGCGGATATGATGTTGCAACACCTTCCAGAATTGCCTGGTCATATATGTTTGCTTTCATATTGGCTCTGGCAAAATCCAGATTTTGATGTACCCGGTTACTTAATCCATCAGACTCATAGCCTGCTTCTGTAAGTTGTTTTTCTATCCTGCGTAAAGACTTTTTTAATTCCCTTAATTCTTTTGCATTTCGTAAAAGTAACTGGTACAGGTCTTCAGAATACACATCTACATATGAAGAGGTCAGCCTGCTTCCCACACGCTTTCTCATGTACAGATATTTACCACTTGCATTTTCTTTTATTTCCGGATTTCCATCATATGGAATCAGTTTTATTCTTGCCTGTATATCTGCTTTTTCCTGTAATAAGGTTTGTATCTCGTTTAATGAAGTCATGCTGTCACTCTGTTTAGGGAACTTTCTTGTATTATTTTAATGCAAATGTTCCCTAAACTCAATATACAGGAAAAAAGAAACAGGAAAAAGAAAGCCTGGCAACATTCAGAAGAATTACACGATATGACCAGATGATTGCAGAATATGCCAAAACCTATAATTGGGCACCTGATCAGAAGTTTGAAAACCAAGATGATGGCAGTACAATAATGACATTTACAAGCAATCAGTATTATCCTATTTTGGACTGGGTGCTAAGATGGCAGAGGAGATGTAGAAGGTGAAAGAAGAAATTGAAAAATTAATTGTGGATGCGTTAAAAGAAACAGCTAATTTGGTTCTAAATAGAGATGTAACCTCACGGATTATAATGCCAATATATCGAAGTATTGAGGATGAAGATGAATCAATTAGATATTCTGAACAAGAATTAAAAGAAATTTTCATTTCAAAAATAGAAAAATCAACTTCCTTATATTATTCTGTTGAAACTCCTTCAAAATATGTTTATTCAATAAGTAATTCTGAGGTACCAGAAATAAAAAAACTAAAAGATAGGGATGATCATTTTGAATCTGCACGTATTGATGTTAGTCTTTATGATTCTAGAGAACCTAAGGATCTTCTTTCCCATATAGAATTTAAGCATGGAAATCCAGACGAAAAAGAAATTAGTAAGGATTTTTTACGATTAACCCATGAATTCGGAAAATGCAACCGTAATTATTTCATTCATTATATTGTAAGAGGTTCCGACAAATGGAAGAGTGCAACTTTTCCTTCCATTATGAAAAAATAT
>JAZUFS010000251.1:0-3151 GCA_045640805.1 Treponemataceae bacterium | reverse complement strand
CAATCGACACAATCGCAAAGTGCAGCGAAATTAAAAAGATATAGACAGCGGGCGTTTCCTGACAGCGGAGTTTTCAAAAAAGCTTTATCCGCTTTCGGGGCGCCGGCTTTGGGTGGGGAATATGGGAGTAGAAGATTTTTTACCGGGAAGCGACGAGAAGATAAATCAGCTTCTCCGCTTCACGGCTGAAGTGGACAAGATGACCGGCATTGCGGGCCGCACTATGCTTGTTGACGGCAGCCGCCGCGAGAACGACGCCGAGCATTCGTGGCACATTGCGCTCATGTGCATGCTTTTCAGGGACTACGCTCCCGAAGGCTGCGACATTTCCCGTGCCGCGCGCATGTGCATTGTGCATGACCTGGTTGAAATATACGCCGGAGACACATTCGCATACGACGTACACGCAAACGAAGACAAGGAAGCGCGCGAAAAGCAGGCTGCAGACAAGCTCTTCGGCCAGCTTCCCGAGCATATCGGCAAAGAAATCCGAACGCTCTGGGAAGAGTTCGACGCCATGGAAACGCCTGACGCAAAGTATGCCGCCGCCATGGACCGCATCCAGCCATACCTTCACAATACACTTACAAAAGGCCACACCTGGGTTGAAGGAAAGCCCACAATCGCGCAGGTGGATAAGAGAATAGGTCCCGCGCTCGAGACGATTCCGGCACTTAAAAGCTGGTACGACGCGAACATAGACCGCGCCCGCAAAAACGGCTGGCTCAAGGACTGAACATACAGGGAGGGGAACATCATGATTGAATACAGATTACTTACTGAAGAAGATATTCCGTCACTGCTCAAACTGTACGTCCAGCTTGATGACGTGAACCGCGACCTTACACTTGAGGAGTCACGTCAGCACTGGAAAGAAGTACAGAGCGTCAAAGGCATAAAATACTTCGGCGCTGTCGATGATGGCAAAGTCGTTGCATCATGCTGGTCGGGAACCATGCCGAACATGACGCATCATGGCCGTTCCATCTGTTTCATTGAAAACGTCATCACGGACAATGAGTACAGAAGAAAGGGCCTTGGCCGCCGTATCATTGAAATGGCGGTACAGGATGCCCGCGAGAGTAACTGCTACATGGCATGCCTTCTGAGCAACGCAAAACGTTTCGGCGCGCACCAGTTCTACGAAAAACTCGGCTTTTCAGGCGATGCCAAGCGCGGCTTTATCATGAAGTTCGAGTAAAATGAACCGCGGCTACGACGGGAGCAGCCGGCTCAGATGTTGAGCATCAACTGCAGCCGCTCGTCACACGCTTTTATCAGCTTAAAGTGCCTGTCAGAAGTCAGAACTGCACAGTTATTCTTGATGGCAAGATACGCGATGATTGCGTCCTGAAACGGAACTGTCACTCCGCTGTTTCTCAGTTCTGCGATGAGTAAGCCCGCTTCCTTCCAGTCATTCTGTTCAATGGGAATTATCTGGAATCCAGAAAGCAGTCTTTCAATCTTTTCTTTTTCGCGGTCATTCCTGAAGCCGCGGTACAGTTCGGTTATTGTTATTCCGCATACAGCAGCTGTTTCTTTTTCGTAAATATCCCATGCTGCATTTTCAGAATTGTTAGACATATCAATGATGACGTTTGTATCGAACAAAATCATATGAGGCTCATCTGCCTCCATTCGTCAACAAAAGATCCGTCGATTTGCACATCGCCGTATTCTGCGAAAAAAGCTTCTTTGTCCAGCGGTTTTGCGGCGAGGGAAGAGACTTGCGTGTTTTCGTGCTGTGCAGAAAAACTTGCGAGCATGAGTTTCTTCTGCATCGAGGCAATGACGCCACTCAGGTAATTAAGCTGTTCTGCAAAATAGTCTGCTGAAAAGGATTCGCCTGCAGTACCGTATGCCGGTGCAGGCTCCGCAGCGTAAAAGCCGGCTTTGTCTTCATCCGGGTAGGAAACACTTTTTGGGGTGATGTCGTTGTCAATCAATACTTCGTATGGCACTGAATAAAAGCGGCTCAGTTTGCGGACCATTTCGACGGTTGGCTCAACATCACCAGCTTCATACTTGATGTATGACTGACGCGTTATGCCGAGCATTCTGGCTATCTGATCCTGAGTATACCTGTTTTCTGTCCGCAGCTTAATCAGTATTTTCTTCATACTTTAAGTATATAAAAGTATTCTTGTAATGTCAATAAAACAATACATGAAAAGTAATGAATACATGAAAGGCACTCTGTGTTTTCAGAAATCATGCTATACTATCTGCATGACAGATTCCGCATCCCCAATCAGAATTGGAACAAAGACACTTAAGAACCGCATCACCATGGCGCCTACCGTAAAATTTGCTGCAGGCACTGATGGTCTTGTGACGGATGAGTTCGTACACCACTACGAAGAGCGCGCAAAACACGGCGTTGGCCTGATTGTGCTTGAAGCAACGTGCGTTGCCCCTGAAGGCCGCCTTGCTCCCACGCAGCTTGGCCTGTGGTGTGACGAGCAGATTGAAGGCCACAGAAAGATAGCCGACGCCGTTCATAAGCATGGTACGCTTATCATTCCGCAGATACATCATGGCGGACTTGGAACGCATCCTGCATGCGGCCCGCTCACTTCCCCGACAAAAGTACGCTGGAACAACGGCGATGAAGAAGTGGATGCCGTTGAGCTTACTTTGGAAGACATTGCGCGCATCCAGCAGCAGTTTGTGGATGCCGCCATCCGTGCACAGAAAGCGGGCTACGACGGCGTCCAGCTGCACGGCTGCCACGCCTATCTCATAAACGACTTCGCATCCCCCGTGAACAAGCGGACCGACCAGTACGGCGGCAGCATTGAAAACCTGGCCCGTTTCGGAAGCGAGATTGTAAGCGGCATCCGTAAAGCGTGCGGGGCGGATTTCATCATATCCATGCGCGTGTCGGGCGCTGATCCTTCCGTTAAAGAAGCGCCCCTCATCGCCGAACAGTACGTCGCTGCCGGCTGCGATTACCTGCAGGTGTCATGCGGCATCGCAGAGTTCCCTGATGTCCCCTGGGATGAATCGCTGCCCTATACGCAGATCGCAGCCCTCGGTGTCGCCATGCACGAACACTTCAAGGGGCTCGTTCCGGTCTCGACAGTGAACGGCTTCAGGACAGTGGAGCAGGTGCGCTACATGTTCGACCACGACCTTATCGACACCATAG
>JAZUFS010000250.1:0-1818 GCA_045640805.1 Treponemataceae bacterium | reverse complement strand
CATGTAGAACGCGCCTTCAGGTTCAATGCACGGCAGCCCCATATCGCAGAATGCGCTGTACATAAGGTTGCGCCGCTGCTGGTAGGATATGCGCATCTTCTCAACCTGATCAGCACCGGAACGCAGGCCTTCAATGGCGCCGTACTGTGACATGGTCGGCGCACAGATTGATGAATACTGATGCAGTTTGTGCACCTGCTTTATAAGCTCAGCAGGTCCGCAGATGTAGCCGATGCGCCAGCCCGTCATGGCGAATGCTTTTGAGAAGCCGTTCATGACAATGGTGTACGGCTTCATGCCCGGAAGTGAACCGATGGAAACGTGCTTATGATCGTCGTATACGAGCTCGCAGTATACCTCATCGCTCAGCACCCAGATCTGGTGCTTTTTCACGACTTCGGCGATTTTCTCAAGCTCGGCGGCAGGAATCATGCGGCCTGTCGGATTGCTCGGTGAGCAGATCATGACAGCTTTTGTGTGCGGGGTAATTGCTGCCTCAAGCTGCTCGGCAGTCGGATAGAAGCCGTTCACTGATGTATCAAGGTGCACCAGCTTTGCGTCGCACAGGGCGGCCAGCGGCTGGTATGAAACGTAGCATGGTTCGCAGACGATAATCTCATCTCCCGGGTTCAGAATTGAGCGGAGGACAGCGTCAACCGCTTCTGAAACGCCGAACGTAATGAGGATTTCGTTCTTGGGGTTGTACTCCATGTTGTAGCGTGCTTCGTACTTTGCAATTTCCTCGCGCAGTTCAAGCAGACCCCAGTTTGAAGTGTACGCCGTATGGCCCTGCTCCAGGTGATAGAAAGCCTCTTCACGGATAATCCACGGAGTTGCAAAGTCAGGCTCACCGACACCGAGCGAAATGATGTCAGGACTTCCTGCAATCAGGTCAAAGAACTTACGGATGCCAGAAGGTTCCGTTTTGAGCATTTTTTCAGAAAAGCGGTCAGACCGCGTATTTTGTGATGAAGAATCGTCTGACATTATGCGGTAACTCCCTCACGAGAATCTTTCTTCTCATCCACAAGAACCGTGTCGTTTTCCTTGTACGCCTTGAGCACGAAATGTGTCTTTGTGCTTCTTACACCGTTCAGCGTAGAAAGCTTGCGTGCAACGAAGAACGCAACATCCTGAAGGGAGTCGCCTTCAATAATGACCTGCAGGTCGTATCCGCCTGACATAAGGTACAGGCTCTTTACCTGCGGATAGCGCCAGATGCGTTCAGCAATTGCATCAAATCCGTGTTCGCGTTCCGGCTGAACCTGAATCTCGATGACCGCGCGCACTGCTTTTGTCTCTTCCTGCACTTTCTCAGGATTGACGATAGCTGAATATTTGATGATGTATCCGTCATCTTCGAGTTTCTTGATGATGGCTTCGACTTCGGCCACACTTTTTTTTGTCATTGCGGCGATATCGGCAGCTGACAACCTTGCATTTTCCTGCAGTAAGTTTAAGATTTCTTCCATTTTGCGACCTCCGTTTCAGTCATGTTATCATGTATAGCAACAGCACTTCTGAGAGTACCGTTTTTTCAAAATTTATACAACGAGTCAGTTGCCTGTGTGCAGCGCCTCATATCCGCCTGTAAGGCCTGCAGATGCATCTGCTTTCAATGCCTCACCCGCAGCTTTCACCGCTTTCACATAATCAAACACGGTTTCAAGCGGCCTGTCGAACGCCATGCCGCCAAACTCCATCAGCTGCGGGCCAAAGTGATGCATGTCTGTGCCGCTTGTAACAGGCAGGCCGTGCTCACAGGCATATTCACACGCCTGTGGGTTTTCTTCAGGCTGGTTGTTTGCGTTGTAAGCC
>JAZUFS010000249.1:0-11302 GCA_045640805.1 Treponemataceae bacterium | reverse complement strand
CTGAACTTCAGCACACTCAGGATTTGCTGAAATATCAATGACTTTGACATACGCCTGCGGAAAATAGAGTGTGACGAGCTTACGGCACAGAGCAATGAAGTCGCTTGTTCCAGAAACAAGATATGCGCGGAGATTTGAGTTCTGGTTCAATTCCTGATAGCGTGCAATAAGAGCCGGAACATCCTTGTATCCCGGAGAAGAAAGCTGAATTTCCTTCAGAATTCCCAGTGCCTTGGTCATGTCAGAAACCTGCAGATAGCAGTGTGCAAGACGATAGCGGATGTTTGTCAGCAGATCAAGCGGCACATTCTGATGTTTCATACCGATTTCAAGGTCCTGAATAGCCTTCTCCATCTGGCGCTGATTTGAATGGATGATACCGCATTGAAGACTGCAGCGTGCACCGTAATCCGGGTCCGGACGAAGATGTGTATAAATCTTAAGTGCTTTATCTGCATTGCCAAGTTCGTTCATTGCTTCTGCCAGGCAGAAAAGCAGTTCCTTGTCTTCAGGATTCAGGTCCAGCGCCTTCTTGATGAACGGCAGGGCACCACGGAAATCATGGAAGTTATACATGGCAAGTCCCAGATAGCGATATGTTTCCGGAACTTCCTTGTTTATCATGAATGCTTTCTTAAGAAGAGGAATTGCCTTGTCATATTTCTTAACCAGATAATACGCCTGACCAAGATAGAAATTGATTTCAAATGAATCTCCCTCCATCTTGAACGCCTGTGTCAGTCCGCGAAGTGCATCTTCCGGCTTGTCGAGCTTTATTGCACAGATACCCTGCCTGAGAGACGCTTCCTGCAGATTGATTTCCGGATGTGCAACTGCAATACCAAGCATCGTGTCATACAGAGGATAAGCCTTATCCCAGATTCCCTGCTGGAAATAATAATCTGAAAGCGGAATGAGTCCTGCAGGATTATGCGGATCCTGTGCCAGTTTCTTCGTGCAATCCTTGATAAGAGCCTGACTGTTTTTCTGTTTGCCTTTCGGGTTGGATTTATCGCTTTTCTTTGAAGCAATAAGCAGAATGATAATAACTACAAATACAACAACGATAACAGCAATAATCAGTGGTAAAGCAGATTCCATAAACTCTATTATACCGTTGACAAGACACTTTAACAAGACTAACATAATTCACGTGGACACAATGAATAAGGACATAATCGGAATTAAGCTTGCGGATGGCTCTTTTTACCCCGTACTTACAGCAGGTAAAGCCACGGAAAAGCAGCTGAAACTCACTACTGCCCGGGATGGACAGACGTCCATCAGGCTGCACCTCTATCGCTCAGCTTTTGGAGCAATGGAAGACGCTGAATATATCGATTCATTGCGCATCGATGGACTTGCCTTCCATGAAATGAATGAGCCTACCGTTTCACTCTCCATCTCAATGGATGACGAGGGCAACATTTCTGCTCACCTTTCTGATTCTGAAACAGGCATTTCCTCTTCAAAAACAGTCTCCCTGGCACCAGTTGATTCCATGCCGGATATTCCTGACTTCGACGTTGATTTTGATATTCCAGAACCTCAGGACAGTTCCACTTTTGATGTCCCGCCACTGACAGAAGAAGACCTCGATTTTGATCTTGATACACCAGCAGCAACTGGCACATCAGATTTTGACGCCTTTTCATCTGACACAGCACCTTCAGATACATCTTCTGACGAAGATTTTTCCATGAAGGACAGCCCTTTCACTGATTCAAGCCTTTATGACACGCTCGATTCAGAGAAAAAGAAGAAAAGCGGCATTTCAATTCCACTCGCCATCTGCATTGTATGCGCAGTCATCTGTCTGTGCGTTCTTGGTATCATGCTGTTCATCAACCCGCCGAAATGGCTTTCCAAAAGTCCGGAGTCTGCTCCCGAGTACAATTTCGACGGCCAGCTGATTCCCGACAGTATTGCTGAAGAAGAGCCTTCTCCAAATGAAAATATCATCGTTTTAGCGGATGAACCCATAATTCCGGTGCAGCCGGAAATTGTCGAACCGGATGCAGAAGAAGATTCCAGGCAGATAAAGCACCTCATCAAATGGGGCGACACCCTGTGGGATTTGGCAGGCTGCTACTACAAGAATCCGTGGGCATATCCCCGGATTGCAAAAGAAAACAATATCAAGAATCCTGATTTCATCGTTTCAGGCACCATCATCACCATTCCACGCTGACAGATGAAACTCCGTCTCCGTTTCCTCCCTTTCCTGCTGACCCTCATGATTACGGCCCTTGCGCTGTCATCATGTTCCAGAAAAGAAGAAATTGCCTCTGAAGACCTGTATTTCAATGCTCTGGAACTGGCGTCGGCAGAAGAGTACGAGCAGGCAGTTTCTGCCCTGACAACCTGCCTTGAACGCAGGGATGAGTGGGCTGAGACAGCCTCTGAACAGCTGCTCGACTTATGGATAGACCATCCGTTCATAGAAATTCCTGACAATGTAATGAAACTGGCGCGTGAGTATCACCCGCTGCCGGCAAGCACACTCCGCATGAAAGTTGATTACCCGACAACATACAGCGCGCTCACATTGAGCGGCTTCAGCGAAACGATCCTCAACGACATTGGTTCTTCGTGGGTTTCAACTGCTACAGACAAACGTTCCGCCGCAAAACGTATGGCCGAAGCGGCAGCACTGCTTGAAAGCGGTCCCAAAAAGTGGGCGTGCTGCTTCTATGCCGGCCGCCTCTACGAAAAGAACGGCGCATCTACATACGAAGATGCCCTCTCGTGGTATCTTGCCGCACAGGATGAAGCTTACGACGAACTTTCCTACGACAGGCCGCTCTGGTACTTCCTGGAACTTTCCCGTAAAACGGATCCCGTAAAAACAGCCGGTCACCTTCCTGATTACTCCCCGACATGGCATGATCCTGCCTATTTCGACGATTTCCTTGACCGGCTCGCCGCGGATCTTCTTTCACGTCACGACTGGGACCTTTTCTGCCGTGTCTACAACGAAAATGAAGCTCATTTCAGCAGCGACCTCCGCGCGAAATATGCCGTCATAACAGCGCGCCTTCTGGAAAGCGGCCTTTTACATGACACGTCCTGCGGTGACCCTGCCTGTCTGTACACAGTCGCCATGGAAAATGCTGCTTACGGCACATACTACGATCTGATAGCACGCCTTCAGACAGGCACGCCGTTCCCCGCGCAACCTGCTTCCGGCAACACCGCCCCGCAGCAAGTTACTGCCACGAACATCGTCTCCCCGGAGACAGACTCACAGCAAATGACAGCCGCCAAAGAGGAGCGCGCCGCGTTTACCGAACACTTGTTAGGCAAATACATCGAGCACGGCTATCCGGAACTGGCATGGCGCTGCCTGAAGAATAATTCCATGTCACTTACTGCACCGGCAATTACTGCCAGTTACAATTACCTGCTGTCACAGCCAGATTCTGCAAGTCAGTTTCTCTCACTGACATCACTGGCCCTGCAGACATTCCGTGCCCGCCCGGAGGAAGAGGAACTCATGAAACTGGCCTTCCCGCCGTACTACCGGACATACATTGAAAGAGAAGCACGGGACACGGGCATTGAGCCATATCTCATGTTCGCGCTTGTCCACTCAGAAAGCTGCTTTCAGGCAGATATCACATCCTCAGCAGGGGCTCACGGCCTGACCCAGCTCATGGAATCGACTGCCGGCGACGTTGCGCGTAAATTGAAAATTGACGATTATGACCTTAACGACGCAGAAACAAACATCCAGTTCGGCAGTTTCTATCTCGCTGAACTCATACGCAGGCTTGACGGAAACATTCTCCTTGCGGCATGTTCCTACAACGCAGGAATTACGCGCGTCCGAAACTGGCGGCGGGAAGCACCGTCACTGCCGCCCGACATTTTCCTGGAAACACTGCCATACGAAGAGACCCGTCTTTACGGGCAGAAAATCGCACGGGCTGCGGTCATGTACGGAACACTCTATTACGGTGAGAATTACGCCGACATCCTTAAAAACATCCTGCAAATCAACTGATTTTTACGTTTTTCATTGAAAATCCACATATCCCGCGTTACACTACCTGTATGATAAAAGCGTATTTAACTATAGACGACGTAACAACCTCGCTTACGCCTGGAATTATTGATTTCCTCAATTCAAAAAACATCACTCCAATCATGTTCTGCTGGGGCGAACATCTTCTGGCACATGAAGAAGAAGCCATCTATGCATTACGACACGGAGCCATCCTTCAGAATCACACTTTCAGCCATCAGCATGCCAGCACGCTCGGATTATTCAAAATGAAGCGTGAAATCATGAAAAACGAGCGGATAATCAACGCGCTGTATGCAAAGGCAGATGTTTCCCGTCCTTTCAAACTGTTCCGTTTCCCGTTTGGTGACAGCGGCTCACAAAATGCTGAGTTCATTCAGGCATTTCTTGCGAAAAAAGGTTTCAACCACATAGATGACACGGCATTTGCAGACAAGGATTACTTCAAGCCGGGTCAGAAAAACAATCTGGATGTGTTCTGGACGTTCGATTTTGCTGAATACAACCTTCGTGAAGGCAATCCGTTCACGTTCGATGATGTCATCCACAATGTGAAGACGTTCGTTTCAGTTCATGAAGATGATCCGGACGACGGAAAAGCGCATCATATTGTCCTCATTCATGATCATGAGGAAACGGAAGCAATGCACCCGGGCTATTTCAAGGAACAGATCAACATGCTGCTTGATGCCGGTGTGAAATTCGCAATGCCAAAAGTCCAGTAAACGGTATCAGCGCTTCCAGAAATCTGGAATAAAGAACATCAGCATTGTGTATAACTCAAGGCGGCCTGCTATCATGGCAAAGCAGAACCAGTATTTTGGTAATGCAGAGAATATGCTGAAGTTATAGGCAGGACCGATATCGCCAAAACCGGGACCGACATTTCCGACAACAGTAAGTCCGACCGTGAAAGAACTGAACAAGTCACTTGTATTATGGGCTGCAACCATTGAAGTTATGATGACAAGGCAAAGATACACGCACAGGAAACCCGCCACTGAAAAGACTACATCCTTACGGCAGCTCCGTCCGTTCAGCCGGATGTCAAAAACTCCATGTGGATGAAGCATTTTCTTCGCTTCAATATTTGCCTGTTTACCAAGAATTACCCAGCGCACAACTTTCACACCGCCGCTTGTTGAGCCGGAACAGCCGCCGACAGCGAGCAGCAGGAACAGGAAATACTGCGCCAGAATAGGCCACAGCGTATAATCTGCCGTACCGAAACCTGTCGTCGTAATGATTGAGACAACCTGGAAGAACGCATACCGGAGCGCATCTGCAAACGAGTCGTACAGCGGTGAAATACTGAACGTCACGATAAGTCCTGAAATGAAGACAATCCACACGTAAGCCTTAAGCTCCGTATTCTCGCGGATTTCACCGAACTTGCCTTTCAACAGCATGAAGAACAGACTGAAGTTTATACCCGAAAGAAACATGAACACCGTAATGATGACATCCACCGCGACAGAATTGTACGCGCCGATACTGCTGTTCCTGGAAGAAAAGCCGCCGGTTCCCAACGTCGAGAACGAGTGGCCGAGCGCGTCCAGGAAATCCATTCCCGCAAGACAGAGCGCAATCGTTTCAAGTACTGTCAGCCCCAGATAGATAAACCACAGAATCTTTGCGGTCATAGTGATTTTCGGGGTAATCTTGCCCTTTTCAGGACCTGTCGTCTCAGCCTTGATGAGCTGGAATCCGCCGACACCAATAAGTGGCAGAAGCGCAACCGTCAGCGCCACGATACCCATGCCGCCAAGCCAGTGTGTCTGCATGCGCCACAAATTGATAGAGCGCGGCAATGACTCGACATCATTACAGATTGTGGCACCTGTCGTCGTGAAACCGGAAACGCTTTCAAACAATGCATCCGTAAAAGACGGAATGGCGCCTGAAACCACAAACGGAACAGCGCCGATGATGCTCGCCATGATCCAGCTGACGGCGACGGTCAGAAACGACGTACGGGCCGTAAGCTGAAACTTGTACTTCCGGAGTGCCAGATACACGACAAGACCAAGTACAATGGAAATGCCTGCCGTACCGAGAAAGGATGCCGCAGCAACTGACTCACCCAGTATGAGCGCAGTAATTCCGGGAAGCAGCATCGTCGCGGCCACTATTACCAGAAGAATGCTCATTACCTTTACGATTGAAAGAAGAATCACTTCTGTACCCCGAATTTCTCCGTAATATGCTGCGTGTCTTTTGTATCGTGAATGATTGCCAGTTTATCGCCGGCATGAAGCTCGGTATTACCGCCCGGAATGACGTAACTTTCATCTCCGTTCCTGCTGATGAGCAATAACAGGAAGACACCGGCTTCTGCTATATCCTTCAGAGCCTTTCCTTCCAGTTTCGTATCTTCCGGCAGCGTGACTTCCATGATTTCAAGGCCATCTTCCGAAATCGTGTGGATACCGCTTACATTGCGTCCGCGCAGGTGACTTAAGATGCTGTCGACGACCGTGTCACGAAGCGGTATGGACACGTCAATACCGATGTTGCGCGCAATGCCGGAATAGCTGCTGTTCGTAATAAGGCAGACGGTGCTTTTGACACCGATTGATTCCAGGTACGCAGACGCAATCATATTCTTTTCGTGGTTATGTGTTGCCGCAATGACAAGATCGAAAGAAGAGATTCCCTCTTCCTCGACAAGACTGTCATCTGTAATTTCCCCGCGGATGACATGTGCCTCCGGGAAACGCTCTGCCGCTGCCTGTGCAAGTTTCTCATCCGGATCGATGATGACTATGTGCTGGTTGATCTTCTTCCTGAAATTATAAAGTCTGCTGATAATGCCTTTTTTCGCCGGTTTAATAAGCCGCTCAGCAACACCAGTCCCGATGCGCCCCGCACCCAGAATGGCAATCTTGTGGAAAACCCGCAGCTGTGTACCGCACAATTCCACAAACGCCTGCAGGTCATCCCTGTCAGCAAGAAAACCGATGCGGTCATTCGCATGCAGCATGGTCGGGCCTGAAGGCAGCATTGCGACACCATCTTTCTCCACGAAAGCAACGACAAACGGCTTGTCTATGTGTTTACGTATTTCCTGAACCGTCAATCCGTCAAGCACACTGTTCTTCTCAATGGTGATGTTCGCCAGCTCGAACTTTGAGCCCTCGAAATCTACTGCTTCGGTAACAGCTCCGTGCTCAACAGCGTTTACGATAGCCTCAATTGCTTCCACGTCAGGATGCACCATGTAATTAATGCCGTACAGGTGCCGTGAATCCTTGCCATCACCTGATGTTTCAGCTTCGTTTACATCAATGTAATAGTCGTAGTTTCTGACACGGGCAATCGTCGTCACTTGCGGATAGACCGATTCGACGAGCGAGCAGGTTATCATGTTGATTTCATCAGATCCGGTTACAGCAACTAAAGCGTTTGCATCTGCAATGCCTGCTTCCTCAAGCATTTTGAGGCTGTTGCCTTTTTCTGACAGCACCATACAGTCAAGACGGTTCGCCAGCTGAGAAACCGTATCTTCATCCTTATCGATGAGTACGACATCATTCCGTTCAGCAATAAGACGCTTTGCAAGCTGTACTCCAGTAAAGCCTGCGCCTACAATGATTATCTTCATTCTTTCTTATCTGAATCCTCTGAATCTTCTGAGAAAATGCTTTTCTCTTTCCGTTTGGAAACTCCGTTACGTACAGCCTGTACTGCCACGCAGATTATGATTGCAGCAGCAGCTTCAAGCAGACTGTTTCCACCGACGACAGCAACAAGAACTTCAAACGTAATGGCTTTGGCTATGACAAGTGCGCCAAGAACAAGTACTGAGTTGACCATAGTTCCTATAAAGGCAGCAACGCCGGAAGAAATCATATCCGGACACTTGATGCGGTTGAGACCTTTGTAAACAAGCCATACTGCCGGTGCAATGCACAGACGTGGCAATACTGAAACAAGCGGATTGATGAAATAGACGTCAAGACCGGTTCCGGATGTTGCTGAAACAACAAGTGATGTCAGACCGAAGATGAAACCGACTGCTTCACCGACGCCGAAACCGCCAAGAATGGTCGCAAGAATTACCGGCACATGCAGAATGGTGATTGATGCTCCGGAAAACCATGGAATCAATCCCAGCCGGGTAAATCCGAACAGGATGGTAAGTGCTCCAAGAGCTCCTGTCAATGCAATTTTATAGTTACGTTCTTGTCTGTCCATATGCTAAATATACCATAACCTACTCGGCGATTCCACCAAGAACGGTTATCCTCTCTCCTTGTTTCATATATAGCGCATCTGCATGGGTACTGCAATAGAGTGCAATTGCCCCGCACAAATCTACAGACGTGGGCGTCTTCGCGATGTCTTTCCTCAAAAAGAAGCTGTATCCGTTACCCCCGTCTGCCAGAAACTCATTCACAGCGATTCTGTATACACGTTCAGCATCTACAGACAGGCCGCCGACAGTAACCTGAGATATGGACCCGCCGAAACCTGTCTCGTCAAACGTGAGCGTATACGCAATACCGTCAGAAACCTGCGCGAAACCGGCGGCTCCCTGCGGCATCGAGCCAATTTCCTGCATCAAGTCCATAAGCTGGCGGCCGGTCACTTCTACAACAACAATTTTCTCTGGAAACGGTAACACGCGTTCAAGGTCACTGCGGGTGACATCTCCTTCAGGAAGCCCTGCCCGTATGAGTTCTGCGTTTACCAGCGCAAAATCTGTCCGGATACCATGTTCTTCAAGAAAGCCGCGTTCTGCGTCTGCAAGAAAATCGCCAAGCCGCGTCTCCCACTTACGGGCAAGTCTGTCACCGGCAGGCATTGCCACGGGAGTACTGAACAGGACATATTCTCCCGGCGCTGCGTTTCCGGCAACCGTTGCGTCCACGGCGTTCGTGTCCGCGCACATTATTTCCCAGGCAGCATTGAGCCCGGCAACAAGTTCCTGCAGCGTAGGTTCTGCCGGCGGGAGCGCCTCTTCTACGGGAACTGTTTCCACCGGAGCAGATTCCGTGGGAAGTGGTTCCGGTTTCAAGGAAGAACATGCCGTAAGGCATACTGTCATGAGAATAACTGCTGTCAGAAATATAACTGGAAGTCCGTACGTCCGTTTATTACAGGCCATAATTTACTTTGTACTGAATGAACAGAAGATACAGTTCATCCCTGTTCTTTACCGCAAACTGTTTGCAGACAATCGCCATCTCACGTTTTACGATAGAAAGGCTTATCCCCATTTCCTCCGCAATTTTCGGGTACGTCATGTTATCCCTGATTGCGCAGGCTGTACATTTCCGTTGGCGTTCAGTGAATCCATAATCTGTAAGCATTATCTGCTCGCCATAATTTGGCAATTCATTATCGCCCGCAAGAATTTCATTCAGGCGGGTCATCTGGGGAACATAATACGAAAGGCGTTCCTTTATGAGCGTATAAACAAAAAGTGACGAACCGACCGTGAAAAGCGAGAAGCCGACTGAGAAGAAATAAATGTCCCATCCTTCACGTGTAATATTAACGAGTACAAGCAGGTAAATCACATAAATAAACGTAATCTTGCGGTATCCGTGATTCTTGAACCATCCCCAGGCAAAGAGCACTTCAATGATGATATTCAGGAACAGGCAGCTGAGCATACCGAAGCGCTCGACAAAAACGCACAAAACGCCTTCCATGATTAAAACAGCAAGCAGAAGAAACTTACTGGCAGGTTTTATCATCAGAATAATTACCAGGATGAAAGCAATTCCATGGGTAATCGGTATAAGAACATACCAGTTAGTATTCATGCCCGCTTCTACAGGCGGCAGTTTTATGATGGATGCAACAAGCGATAATGCCAGAATTGCCAGCCCGAAGGATAAGAATATTCTTAAATAACTTTCTGCTCTCCCCGATATCTTAAAATCGGTTCTACTCATAGTATTATAATAAGTTAATCCTTGTTTTTACGCAAGACTTTCTATATACTGTGGCGGTATGAAGAACAAGAAGAACAACGAGCTTGCCATCTGCGGTTTTGAGGCCGTAAAAGCTCTTGAAAAGAATAATGCAGACGCAATACGCCGGCTCTACTTCACAGAAGACCGCGCGCCACTTTTTGGCGGATTATGCAAATCACTCGCAAAAAAGCACATCCCGTACAACCAGGTAGAGGCCGCCGAACTTGAGAAACTCTGCGGCAGCGTGCACCACCAGGGCGTCGTCGCCATGATAGACCAGCCGGACATCGAACGCCTGTCAAAGACCGACGTCAACACATGGATCGAAAACGGCGAAAATGCCCTGCTCCTTGACCGCATCGGAAACGCGAACAACCTCGGCGCTATCATCCGGTCAGCAGCATTTTTCGGAGTGCGCAACATCGTCATCCCGCTGGATGAAGCCGCCGCTACCGTCACCACAAGCACCTACCGCGTAGCAAAAGGCGGCATGGAGCGCGTAAAAGTCTGGACAGTGCAGTCAATGACAAAGCTGCTCGCTGACCTGAAAGGCCGCATGATCCGCTTCGGCACCGACGTCCGCTGTACCACCCCGATCAGCAGCATGGCATCTCTCTGCGAAAAGAAGGAAGCTGACGGCTCTGTCAAAAAGCTGCCAGCAGCAATCGTCCTCGGTAACGAAGAGCACGGCATCTCAGACGAAATCAAGGAAAACTGCGATCACCTCGTCATCATCCCGAGCCCTGCCGACGACATTGAAAGCCTGAACGTAGCCCAGGCCGCCGCCATCATTCTGTACGAGCTGACAAGATAAAACGGCAGATGGGGCTGAGCCCCGTCTGACACGCTCACAAAAACAAAGCATAGTTATACTGGCATATTGGATTTCCGTTATCTGCACCAAGTTTATAGTATTCTTGAGCTCCTTCATAATCCTCAAGGTATAAACTTACATAATCAGCCAGTTTTAAGGCTGCTTCTCCATCACCTTTTGAACCTTGTATCTTTAATTCTTCAATCTCCTCATCACTTCGTATAATACATTCTGATAATCTGGCCGGTCATCTTATCAATTTCTATATAAGGCTCACCCCCAGAAGATGGAAAGAAACTAAAAGAGTCCTTTTTGCTTACACACCAAATTCCGTTTTCTAACGTTGCTTCATAATAGCGCGCACTTTTGATTTTACTCCCATAAACCGGCTTCCAGACAGCAATGGCTATGGCAATTGCCGTTTCTTCATCCGGGACATAACCGTCTTCCGGGACAAATCCCTCCTTTACTGCATATTGCGCTTTTTCAAAAAGCACGCTTTCTCCATCAAGATAGACTTTTTCCGGAATGCCA
>JAZUFS010000248.1:0-7218 GCA_045640805.1 Treponemataceae bacterium | reverse complement strand
GGATGAAGAACGGGTCCAGAATCATGTTCAGGATGCAGCCTGACATGACGCCTATGCTTGCGTGCATGGCTTCGCCTTCTGAGCGCACCATGTTTGAAAGCACTACGTTCAGGATGGCAGGAGCCGCGCCACAGGTGACTGTCCAGAACAGGTAGTTGTGCGTGGCTTCGCGCGTTACGTCGTCGGCGCCCAGCAGGTTAAGGAACGGCAGGCGGAAAAGTGCGTATGCTACGGATATGAGAACGCCGCAGAATGCTGCAAGGTAAAAGCAGAAGGATGCAGTTTTCTTTACGGTGTCGTATTCTTTTTTGCCGAGTGAGCGGCTCATCATGCTTGAACCGCCGACGCCGAACAGGTTGTTGATTGCATTGAAGGCAAGCAGCATTGGTGCGGCGAGGCTGACGGCAGCAGTCTCTACCGCGTCGTTCAGCATGCCGACGAAGTAGGTGTCAGCAATGTTGTATAGAATCATGACGAGCGTTCCGAGCACAGAGGGAACAGCAAGGGTTGCAACAGCTTTAGGAATGGGTGTGCTCTCAAAGAGCGCGGTCTTCTTTTCGTTCATACCGGGAGCATAGCACTTTCGCGTCGCTGATGAAAGTGGGCGCGTGGGGGTCCGCCACCGGGTATGAGGCAGGGACCTCCCGGCGTGCCTGTCCCACCGCAATCGGCGGCAGGGTGGCGGGCAAATCCCTGCCGATATTGTGGTGTGCCAGTCCCGCCTACGGCCCCTGCCTCATACCCGTCCGCATGGCGGGCCCCCCACGTCGTACGCGTTCCCTTAGAGAAGCGGAAATGCCATGCTCCCGTGCACTAAGAAAAGCACATCCGCGCATTCATTCACGCCACGTCTTTCTTCCATAGTTTATGCAGGTTGCAGTATTCCATGGCGGCGTGCACATCCTCGTTTTCATTGAGCTGGAAAATGGCGAGGGGCTTTTCTCCCGGCATGATGCTGCGCGCGTGAAGGCCCCGGCTGGTGAGCAGTACTATCCACTCAATGAAGTGCTCTGCTGTCGACGGGTGCTCTTCGCTTCCCACCATGATCGTGACTTTCCTCCCATCCTGCCTGATGACCGGCACGTGTTTTTCAATGCTCGCATCCACCGTTCCGGGCACAATCTTCTGCATGGGCATGCCGCAACAGACGGTCGGCACATTCGTCTTCTTAACGACTGCGACAATCTTGCCGCAGTAAGGGCAATAGTACAATTCAAGTTCTTTCATGTTTTCTCCTTATGAGTCTCCGCGACAGCGGCGAGCCATGGAAGGCGAGAATCAGCAGTTTGAACATGCAACGCATGAGCAAACTGCAGTGATAAAAGTACATGGATGTACTTTTTATCACGCCTCCTTTGCTGGCCGTAGGCTTGTTGCGGTCGCACAAGAAGAACATACTTGAAAATGGAAAGTGTGTGATAAGAAAACGCCCGCAAACCCTCATCAAAGAGGCGCGCGATGGTCACCAATGAATCATCAAACAGTCATCAGGATGCCTGTTTGATGATTCATTATCGAGTTTTCTACGAAAACTCGACGGGATTTGTGCGCTTTTACAGACCACTCCTTCCGTTCTCTGGATATTGTGCAAATGTATGTTTTACAGTGAAAGTGCGGCGACGACCGTGTTGATGATGCCGTGAAGCAGCCAGCTTGGAATGATGCTTCCTCCGGCGCGTTTCTCGTTGAGCCATCCCTGGAACCATCCGAATGCGCCTGGCAGCAGCGTCATGATGACCGTAATCCAGACGTTCTGCGTCGCCAGCCCGAACGGGACGCCATGCAATGCGCCGAAAAGCAGCGCCTGAATTATGTTGCCCGCAGTAAATCCCCACCGGCTGCTGATCCGCTTAAGAAGAAATCCGCGGAAGACAATCTCCTCGGAAAGTCCTGTCCGTATGAAACCGTACACAAACACAGCTGGTAACGCGGCGACACCCATCCCCGCGAAATTGCTTCCCGCCGTAGTAATGCCTTCGGGAACACTTTCCACGACGAGTTTTGTCAAAAGGCCATAACAAGCCACCGCGCAGACTGTGACAAGCAGGGTAATGCCGCACTTGCCGTTGAACTGAATCCGCTTAAATCCAATCCACGAAAAGAATCCCTCACGCTTCCGGACCGAAACCAGCCACCAGATAAAAGGAATAAATGCAAACAGCACCGCCTGCAACAGCGCGCCAATAAGTTCCTGAATAAAAATGTCCATATAAAATGCTCCCATGACGATTATACACTTTTTTATTGATGATACGAAGAGCAAAACAGCAAATTACGGCCATGTCAGTGGAAAATGTATTCAGAGCCGTAAACTGCAGAAATCACAGAAAAAGCAAACTCCTGGAAGAAAGCACACATATGCCTTATTTAACGAAAGGGAGGGACCGGCTGGCGGACAGTGGATGTGGCACGGCCGTAGGCGCGGCTGGCACGACGCAATATCGGCAGGGATTTGCCCGCCACCCTGCCGCCGATTGTGGCGGGACAGCAGCGCCGGGAGGCCGTGACGCATACACTGGTAGCCAGACGGACCCTCCCTTTCACTGATGAATGCACAATGTGCGCTTTATTACTGCTGCCTGCTTTTTCTGTACATTTCGACGAGCTGGTCCCGCGTCACGTTTCCGTTGCGTTCCCGTGCGGCCTTGAGCTTTCTGTACACCGTGTTCTCAGAAAATCCCTGCACTTCCTTCTGGTACATGGTGCCGTCGCACAGCTGCTCCAGAATCAATTTCTCATCCTCATACAGAATAAGCGCCTTCCTGTCGTATTTGTGCTGGAAAATGTAGTCCAGCACGATGACGAACCAGGCGCTGCGTGTCATGTGTGACAGAAAGTGGATGATGCCCTCATCGTTCAGGATGAAGGCGGTGCTTGCGGCGATGGCATAGGCAATCAGGGCAGGCACCTTCAGCTTAGGGTTCAGCATATAGACGATGCAGAAGACGAACAGTGCCGAAAAGTTGTTGTACAGCGCCGTTTTTGTAAATGCAAGGATGAACACCACGACGACAGAATAGAAAAGATAAAAGAATGAAAATGACTTTTTCTTGAAAATCAGGATGAACGGCACATACAGCAGGTTCGCTGCCGAAAGGAAAATGAGCTTCCAGTTTGCTCCCTCAGTCAGGATTCGCGCAAAATAAAGGCCTGCAGTTACCACTGAAAGCAGCGATGTCACAATGATGAAATTGTCTTTCTGTTTATCCATAGCATATCTCGAGTTTTGCGAAGAGGTCTTCCAAAACATAGCGTGAATCCATGTCTGTGTAAAGGCGGAGCTGCGGCAATCCGTGTCCGAATGAGCTTGATGTGTCATCCAGGATAAGCGGTGCCTCGTGCATCTGCCAGTGGCCGCAATCAGGGTTCAGGACCGCTGCGGGCGCGGGGTTGTCGCCGATTGCCCAGCTTTCGCCCTTTGTCCAGCCGGCCCTGTCGCTCATGTTGTAGCCGACCATGTTTTCA
Organism: Treponemataceae bacterium; assembly: GCA_045640805.1. Taxonomy (GTDB): domain Bacteria; phylum Spirochaetota; class Spirochaetia; order Treponematales; family Treponemataceae; genus Treponema_I. Next base: position 3,753 of record JAZUFS010000248.1, on the reverse strand, counting down.
AACAGATGCTTTCCGATTTTTCCGCACGGATATATCTTTTTCTGGATTTCAGCAAGGCTCAGCGTGATGGTGCTGTATACCGTAGAAGGGATGAGCCATATATCCGCACCGGAGGATAGCACGAAATTCGCGGATGCAATATCATTGCCTGCGTTGAACTCGCGGTACTGGGCTTTCTCGATAAGGCCGTGTGTGCCAATCCACACAATCGTCATCCGGGCAAGAATGTCAGGACAGGCAGCAAGTGCCGCCGCAACGTTCGTGATGGCACCCTGACACAGCACATAAAGCGGATGCGGGTCATCGCGCAGTGCCTCATCTATGATGAAGCGTGCACCTTCTGAAACGCCTTCCATCGTGTAGGCAGCGCTTCTGTGGCTGCAGATGGCGGTTGCCTTGTCAGCGCACGCGGCGCATCCGTCCCTGCAGGTGCCGGAAGTTTTTTCAGCAGCCTTTGTGCCGTTGAATGCGCCTTCAGGTGCAGGACCTGTCTCTCCCTTGAACACCGGAATATTCCGCATATCCATTGCGCCAAGCACGGTAAGGATCTCACGGTAACTTAAGAGCATTGAATCCGGCTGGTTATAGTGCTCGGCAACAATGCCTTTGACGATGAACTTTCTGCTGAGAAGAGCCTGTGCAATTGCGAACGGGTCGTCAGCCTCGCACGCTGCATCTGTGTCGATGATGACGCGGACCTTTTTGTAATCAGGCACGTCGTACAACAGTTTGTCCTTTTTCATTCAGCCTCCATCTGCTCATCAGGCAGCAATTTCTGCTTTATCAGTAAGTCTCCTTCTCTTAGTATACACATACCTTAGCCAAGCCGTAAATGCCGCAAGGAACCAAACTATGCCGACTGACCACCAGATGCCCCACACACCGATAGCCGGAATGGCCGTAAGGATGAACGGGACTGAGAAGCGGCCGATTGTCTCGATGATGCCGTTGAGCAGCGCGAAGAACGCGTCGCCGATGCCGCTTAAAATACCGCGGATGATGTACACCGTGCCGAGTGACAGGTAGAACAGGCTTGTAATGCGCAGTGCCTGTGCCGTCATCTCAATGACAGCCTGGTCATTGACGAAGATGGAGGCAATCTGCCGTGCGAAAATCCAGAGCGGGGGCACCATGATGAGCGTCCATATTGCCATGAGCAGAAGGCTCTTCCGGTAGCCTGAAATGGCGCGCGCATTCTTTTTCGCGCCGTAGTTCTGCCCCGTGAATGTGGTGAGCGCCGCCGACAGTGACTGATATGGCTGATGTGCCAGCTGCTCGATGCGGCCGTTGGCGGTGAAGGCTGCGACGGCTACGGCACCGAATCCGTTGACGACAGTCTGCAGCGCCATGCATGAAATGGCAATCAGGCTGTACTGCAGTGAAAGCGGAAGACCGAGTTTGATAATATTTGCGATTGTTCCCCTGTTGATGCGCGCATCCGCCTTCTTGAACTTGAAGTACGGATTTGTCCTGAGCGCCTGGATGATGCAGAGTGCGCCTGACACGAACTGCGAAAGCACCGTCGCCACACCGGCACCCCAGACGCCGAGTCCCAGATTCCACACGAAGATGATGTCGAGCACGACATTCAGGATGCACGAGAATATCAGAAAGTAGAGCGGGGTCTTTGAGTCACCGAGCGCGCGGATTGAGCTGGATGCCAGGTTGTAGAGCGACACGCACATAAGGCCCACGCACTGGGTGCGCATGTAGGACGTTGCCTCGTCGAGGATGTTCGCCGGCGTGTTCAGTGCACTGAGGATGGCGCGTGAGCCTGCAAAGGCACAGATGCCCACGACAAGCGGCAGCGCGAACATGATGTACGCCGTGTTCAGCATGCTGTTGCGCACTTTGTCCGGATTGCCTTCGCCGAAAGCCTGCGACACGATGATGCCGCCGCCTGATGCGAAGCCGTTGCAGAGGGCAAAGAAAAAGAATGTGATTGAGTTCGTCGCGCCGATTGCCGCAAGTGCATCTGCACCGATGAACTGACCTACAATGATGGAATCAGCAAGGTTGTACAACTGTTGGAACACATTTCCGATAAGCATCGGAATGGAAAAAACGATGAGCAGCTTTACGGGGCTGCCCACAGTCATGTCAGTCGTTGTGTCTTTCATTTGTTATAATTGCATCTCAAAGAGTTTCTTTTTTGCATTTTCAGACAGTTTCAAATCCTCTGCGGCTGTTTCGGGTGTGACTTTGTATTTAGTGACAAGAAGTACAGCATCTTCGAGAGCTTTTTCTTCGCGGGCTTCTTCCCGTATATCATCTTTCTCAAACTGTAATTCCTGCCAGAAAGTCATATATTCTTTTCTCCATTCAGCATTGTGTCTGTTAAATGATACTTCACGGTCAATTTCTTTCGTGAATCCATCCTGAGGTTTCTTTGTCTTAAGATACAGAAGAAAATCTCTGAGTTTCCTGTCTCCAATTTTAGCACAAGACCCAAGATTGATAAACATTTTATGACTTCCGTCATTGAAGATTTTTCTTGTTTCGAGTGCACCAGGTGAATCAATAACCGCTTTTATGGTGTACACCGGATCATCAAAACCATACATATCAAAATCACAGATGAACACAATCCATGTATCCTTCAGATTCTTATAGTTCATGTTATGGTTTAGTGTATCGACATCCATAGCTGCCTGATAGTATCTCATCCTTTTTTCAAGATCGCCCTTATTTACTGATTGAAACTCGATGTCATATATCTTGTTTTCTTCGACAGCTTCAACATCAAGCCTGATTCCACGGGATTTGAATGTTCCACCAATCTGTCTTTCTGGTGCTGCAAGTGTTACTGAGCCGACTTTAACACCCAAAATGCGCTCTATCATTTCCTTGCAGAATTCCGGCTTGCTCATGATTTTGCAGAACAGATAGTTATCGGTGATTTCAAGATCTTCCCATCGTTTAGAGTATTGTCCCCGGGAAGTTTCATAAGATTCTGTATGATTTGTCATGTCTGGTGCCTCCGTATATTTTTACGCAGGCACCAGGCACTTTTTTCAAAAAAAAGAAAAAGAGATTATTTCATCTGATTGATGAGTTCGAGGATGAGCTTTTTCTGATTTTCTGGAAGGGATATGAATTTTTTAGTGAGTTCCGGAATATCGCTGGCAAGTTTGTTTTCATTTTGGAGTTTATTCAGGTTCTCGTCGCCTTCAACCAGATATTCAACAGAAACACCAAGTGCACGGGCGATTTTGATGGCTGTGTCGGCGTGGGGACGGGAATTACGTTCTATTGCCTTATGCAGGCTCTGTTCGTTGATTGAAGCCTTAAAAGCTAATTCTTTTCTCGAAATGCCTTGGTATTCCAATTCATCGTTAACATTCTGCCAGAAATTCATAACCACATTTTAATTACATAAGTCTAAATCTCTTTATTGAATTAGAAACTTGTCTATTTATCAGTTGTGAATTAGACTATAGTCTATTGATAACCGGAAAATAGACAGGGGGAAGTTTGATGGCTAATAATGCGGCATTAAGAAAAGCTGATGCAAATAAAAATGACGAGTTCTATACACAAATTGAGGATATAGAAAAAGAACTGAGCCACTACAAGGACTTTTTTAAGGGAAAAACTGTCCTTTGTAACTGCGACGATCCAAGAATTAGCAATTTCTTCAAGTATTTTGCGCTTAAATTTCAGGAGCTGGGATTAAAAAGATTAATTACTACCTGCTATAAAAATCAGGAAGTGGATTTATTCAGTCAGAATAACTGTGAAAAGGCAGTCTGG
>JAZUFS010000247.1:0-3680 GCA_045640805.1 Treponemataceae bacterium | reverse complement strand
CGGCACTCTGCACGGCGACAGGGCATAAAAAAAGCGGCATCCCGTTGGAGGTGCCGCTTTTCTTTTGCCTTCAGTCTCTCAGCTTAGCAGTGCTCGAGCTTGAGGGTCTTTGTAGGCTGATCACAGACTTCGGTTGGACCGTAGTACTGGATTGCGCCTGGGAACAGGTAGCTTGTCTCAACTGCCCACTTTTCGCGGTTCTTTGCGTATTCCTGGAATGGCTTTCCATCCAGTTCAACGAGAGCCTTGCGGATAACAGGCTTCTTTGAACCGTGGCGCTGCTCCATGTTCATCATCATTGTCAGTGGGATACCGCCGGCAATCCACTTGTCAGCAGGAGCTGTCAGGTTGCGGACTGATGAGAGGTAACCGGTTACGCCAGATGCGATGAGTACGAATGCGTTGTATCCGAGAGCGTAGCAGTAGTCTGCATCGAAGTTTGATGGGAATGCGCAGCGTCCTTCATAGCCGAAGAAGTGGCAGTATGAGCTGAACTTTCCCTTATATGTTCCCTCAGCCTTCATCTCAGCGAGTCTCTTCTCTACAGTCAGAGCGAGGAGCTTTTCTGTGTCGATGCGGCTTACCTGAACGTTTCCGTGTGGGTCGCGGCCAGCGAGGAACTGAGAAGCGATTGCTTCTGGCAGTGTGTCGAATGTAGCAAAGCTTTCTGCAGTAAGGTTAGCCTTGAGCCAGTCCTTCTTTGCAGCAAAGTCTGTCAGAGCGTTGAACTCGTCAGCCTTGAGTGCCATCTTGTCGTTGAGCTCTGCAATCAGAACCTTCATCTCTGGGATGAACTCAACAAGTCCTTCCGGAATAAGGATGACACCGAAGTTACCTGCACCTTCAGCGCGTTTTGCAACGACCTTGCAGATATCGTCAGTAATCTGGCGCAGTGTCATCTTCTTTGCTTCAACTTCCTCAGAGATAAGGCAGATGTTTGCCTGTGTCTGGAGTTCGCACTCAAGAGCGATATGAGAAGCAGAGCGGCCCATCAGCTTGATGAAGTGCCAGTACTTCTTTGCAGAGTTTGCATCGCGCTCGATGTTTCCGATGAGCTCTGAATATGTCTTACATGCTGTATCGAAACCGAATGAAGTCTCAATCAGTTCGTTCTTAAGGTCACCGTCGATTGTCTTAGGACAGCCGATAACGCGTGTTGCAACGTCGTTGGCCTTGAAGTACTCAGCGAGGAGTGCAGCGTTTGTATTTGAGTCATCACCACCGATGATGACGATAGCGTCGAGTCCGAGCTTCTTTGCTGTTTCTGCAGATGCAGTGTACTGCTCTGGTGTTTCAATCTTTGTGCGGCCTGAACCGATGATGTCGAATCCGCCAGTGTTGCGGTATGCGTCGATGAAATCATCTGTGAACTCTACATAGTCGCATTCAATGAGTCCTGACGGACCACCCTTGAAACCATAGAGTGTTGAGTTCTTGTTAGCCTTCTTGATACCGTCGTACAGACCGGAAATGACGTTGTGTCCGCCAGGAGCCTGTCCGCCAGAAAGGATGACGCCGACCTTGATTTCCTTGTTGACGTCAGGGTTCTTTCCCTTTACAACGAGAGCTTCAGGCTTTCCGTATGTGTTCTTGAAAAGTTCCTTGAGTTCAGCCTGATCAGCAACTGATTCAGTTTCCTTACCGAATTCAACACAGATTTTGTTGAGTTTGTTCTTCAGAACAGCCGGAAGCTTTGGCTGATAGCCATAGCGTGCTGCCTGCAGTGCAGAAATGTTTGACATGGGTTTACCACTCCTATTTATAAGATGAGGCTGTGTGCAGTCCTCAAAATGTTCTTATTGCCTTTTAGTTTAATGAAATGCAATGGTTACTTCAATAGGATGTGAGAATGTCAGAGGGATGTGAGGATAGTGCTTTCGTCAGGTATTTTATGTCAGAATTCAGCGAGCCGCTCGAGCAGGTTCTGCAGTTTTGCACCGTACGTCCTGTCCGCAGCCCACGTGCCCGAAAGCCCCTCTACAGTCGGCGCTTTTCCCCGTGGATTCACCCACTTGTAACGTACGTCAATGCACGTTCTGTTGAGTTCGCGTGTAGTTCCATAAGCGTGCAGGTGCTGGATATGTGCACGGACGCCCATCCGCTCACTCTCGAAAACGTTTCCCCTGTTATTTTCGTCAATGGCACCGAGTCCGCAGAAGTTGTTCATATCCTCAGTGACAAGATTTCCGAATGTGAGCCAGCCCGACACAAGACACATCTGCACAAAAGCGATGTCGCTGTTAATGCCTTCCGCGAGTCCTTCCTCCACGTAATAGGTGGCAAGTCGTGCTACCTTGAGGCTGTCTGCATCGGGGCGGTTTGCCATGAAAAACGAGTACAGCTGATACGGCGATTTAATACCCGGTGCATCGATCACAGGGGACGGTTCTCCCATGCCCCATGTTTCAATTTCAAGAGGTGTGAAGGATTCCGGTTCAGCAACTGGTTTCTGTGGTTCTGCTGGCGGTACCAGAGAACCGTCCCCTGGTTCCTGTGCTGGCTGTACTAGAGAACCGTCCCCCGGTTCACTTTCCGGCACTGGAGCGGGTGTCACGCAGGAAAAGGCAAACATGACAAGAACAAGAATGCTGGCAAGGCGTGATGCTTTTGAAAGTGAGTTGTGCTTTTTCGTCATGATGGTCCTCCGGCGTGCGGTATTTTGCGATTTTATGCCTTATTTATCGGAAAAAGTGATGCGCTTCTGAAAAAAAAGCATTTGCCCGGTAATCATATATATGTATGACAGAAAAAGAATATCACATTGGAACATTGGCGGATGGCTCACATCCTGATGTCCGGGAACAGGCAGAAAGATATGGCATTGAAACGCTTTCTGATTCAGAACTGCTCATGCTCCTTCTCAGAACGGGAAGAAAGGGGCAGTCAGTTTCCGTACTGGCAGAACGAGTCCTTCAGGTTCTGCTCACAACGGATTCAGACCAGCTGAAAGACAGACTCATGTGTATTGGTGGCATGGGGCTTGGCAAGACAACAGCACTCCTTGCTGCATTTGAGTGTGGCAGACGGTTCGTGGGAAGAAGGGAAATCAGCATTAAGACGCCGCACGACATTGTGCCGCTTCTGCGTCCGTATGCACTTGAGCAGCAGGAGCATTTTCTCTGCGTGTCACTCAATGGCGCACATGAAGTACTTAAAATTCACGAAATTGGCGTGGGAACACTCAACCGGACACTCATTCACCCGCGGGAGATATTTGCCGAACCGGTAGTACAGCGGGCGGCCGCAGTTATTGTCGCGCACAATCATCCGTCGGGGACAGCAAGCCCGTCTGCACAGGATGTCGAGGCGACAAAGCAGATCATGAATGCAGGTGCAATCATGGGCATTCAGCTGTTGGACCACATCATCATCACCAAGACTGATTACTACAGTTTCCGTGAGAAAAGCGACCTGTTCACGTCGTGAAAGCAGGAGCAAAAGTACATGAGCAGTTTATTGACGGCTGAGGTGACTCTTTCATTCCTCGGAACAGTGTTTTACCGTGACGAGGATGAAGTCGCCGTACTTGGCGGCCTTCGTTTCTCCCACGCCGTAAATCTGCTCCAGATCTGCGCGGATGTGTGGTTTCTTCACGGCGATGTCCTCGAGTGTCCTGTCCGAGAAAATGACATACGGCGGCACGTTTGCCTGGTCAGCGATGCGCCGGCGCTCGCTCTTGA
>JAZUFS010000246.1:0-11445 GCA_045640805.1 Treponemataceae bacterium | reverse complement strand
CGCTCCAGCATGGAGCTGAACGACATTTCATCCTGCGGCATTTTGCTCATTCCTTGAGCCTTGCCTGGCTGAACATTCAGCAGATTAAGCAGAATGTCCTGCTGTGCGGGATGAAGGTTCATTGCCTGCATCGGCATACCTCCGATGTAAACACCGGAAGTACTGTGTGCAGGTTAATCCAGACTTAAGGGTTTGCTTGCCATCTTCGTGGAGATTTCAGCAGCTCTTTCGGCGGGCATTAACTGCAGCCAGTAGGAAACCATGGAAGAACCACCTTCTGCCTCGGCAATTTCATCTACCTTACGCAGCGTGTCGATTACATCCTGAATATCCATCTGAAGCAGTATTGCAACGGCATTATCCGGCGGCATGGCGTTCAAATTCCGTGCATTCTTCTCGATATTTACATTTCTATCATCGTACTTTTTCTGAACATTGTTGAATGTTTTTTCACGTTCTTCCTGAGAAATTCTTCTGTCCTCAAGTTCCTGTGAAATCTGGGTAATCTGAGCTTCCTGAGTGGCTATGTCGGATTCGCGTTTATCAAGTTCTTCTGAACGGAGGGAAAGTTCTTCAAGGCGTTTGCTGAAGCGGTCTTCATCAAGATCAATTTCAATCAGCTTATCTACAGAGGAAACAGTTTCAGAAACATGTTCTTCCATGCCAAGCATTTTGTATACGGGATTAAGCAGGGATTTAGCGTTTACGACACCAAGATAGTCAAACCAGAGCAGTCCTAAAAATATGAGGATTATGACGAGTAAGAAAAGAACAATGGTTTTTCCGACGTTTTTAACTTTCATATCCGCCTCCCGTATCTTCAGTATACAGTTAAACCCCTATAAAGTAAACAATAAAATCAAAGCCTGAATATTCCAAGAATGGAAATTTCGTATTTATTATCGGCAAAATCGTTTCTAAGGTAATATCTACCGTTAATTCCAACATTAAATTGTGCAGAATAAGTATTTGCTATAGCAGGACTTATGACAAAGTTTACACCCGCAGTCAGTGATGATACCGTCTGTAACGTATTGAATTGCGAGAATATTTCTCCGGTCCTGAACAGCGCCCATGGAGAAAAGATATTGTCTGCTGGAGCTCCATTCCAGAAAGAATATCCTGCATCAATTACAAGACGCTGGCAGAAAAGCGGAAGGACCGGTAATCCCTTCTGGATTTCGATTGCCAGGAGATCAATCGTTGCCTCAGCAGAGAGGAAGGTATCTGTTGCACAGAAAAGTGATGCATTTACTTCGAGCGGCCAGTTGTACGTAACAGTCGGTTTATATGACAGCGGAAGGAGACGTGCCAGTCTGAAACCGGCAAAAAGACCCGGCTGGGCGTACAATTGCTCTTCATACACAGGAGCATTCTTCTTCACATTTAATGTAACTGTATTCAGAACGTCATACTCAGCAAGGAACTGAAGTCCTGCTGTGACCCCACCGGTAGCCAGTATGTTGGGTCCCCTTCTCTTTGAGAGCGTATAGCGGATACCGAATGAATTTGCAATAGCCAGACGTATTTCAGAATCAACATTTCCTGAATCATCCGCAAAGACGCTTACATTACTCAGGCTGATGCTTTCACCCGGATTTGACAACAGGAACTGATCCTGCACGGCAATGTGGCTCTCAAGTGTTTTCAGGGTAAAGTCGTCATTAAGGCGCACTACTCCACTAATATCCCAGTTGAGGTTACTGCCAGTCAGACTGCTTGTCGTACCGAAGAACGATGCAAACAGTTCAAGGGGCATTTCAAGAGCTGGAACCGGAACACCTGCTGACACCTGTACATTAACGGTATCCTGAGGATTTGCCGTCCAGTATGTTATGCCGAGCAGATTTTCAAGCGATATGGTTGTAAGCCCTGACATGGCAACACCCGCCATCGGGAATATGGTACCGCGGTTCATGTACAGGATGTCATGATAGCGCTGCGGTACGAATGCCACAGAAGCAAGGACTTCCTGAACGTCGTACTGTACCGGCACTTCCTTTTCAAGCGCAACAGGCTCTGTCATGTCAGAATCTGCCATGGAAAATTTATACAGACCGTCACATTCGTACAGACGTGAAATACTGTACACGGCATCATTTTCACTGACAACCGGACTCTGGACACCACCTGAGAACGGCATTTTCTGGTACGAAAGCGTTGCCTGACCGCCCTGAATGACTATTTCGCCAAGACGCGCAATTGCGCCCGGCTCAGATTCGGATCCGGCATTCATGCCATGTGACGTTATGCTTGTGTAGAACTTCAGCGTATCACCTGAAACAGCGCCCGCATCTGCAGAAAGACCAACCGGCATTACGTTTTCAGGCAGACGCCAGCTTTCTGTATTTCCGTTTATGTATGCGCGGGTAACATACCACACGCCGTTCGTCTTTCTCAGGCATACAACGCCATCAGGAGACGGAGCCGTGGCGTAAATTTCGTCAAATGAAGTAAGTTCCACGCGGCTTACAGGCTCCGGCAGTTCATCTTTTGCTGCAAGAACATCCTGAAGGCGGTAAAGGGTCACAAATTCATAGCCTGCCGCACTTTCGATACAGTACAGGTAATCCGTTCCGTCTGCACCTTCTGTCACGACGGCTTTTCTTGAGTATGGAATTTCTGCCCCGCAGAACGATTCAGTCTGCATGTCGAACAGGCGCACTGAATATACGTCGTCATAGCCTGTCAGACAGGAACTTACGGCGAGATAACGTCCGTCCGGACTGAAGCTGAGCTGGTCATGAGAACCGTAACAGGAAAAAAGCTCATGCTCGGAAGAAGGGTCTGCAAAGGGAATGAAACGGATTGAACTGAAATTATACAGGTAAACGATTCCGCTTTCATTTCCCGGCCTGATTGTAAGATTATTAGTCCGCAGATTGTCCTTAAGTACAGTAGTTTTATCCAGACTGTCAGTTTCAGGGATTGGAACTGTTTCCTCGAAAAGTTTCCAGGCCTGGGTAATGGTCATGCCATATACCTTCTTGAAAGCACCCGACATTCCGGTTATATGGAATACGCTGCACTCCTTCCAGAAGTCGGCGTATTTGCTCATTCCGAACTCATTCTGCAGCCACGCATTGAATGCACCGCCAAAATTGTAAGAAGCAGTCTGTGTCGGGTAAATGTCACGCGGTCCCGAAATGTCCTGCCATGAAGGGAATTTACCCTCAAGCTTGGACTGAATGAGCATGGATATTGAGTATCCGCTGTTCACGCGGCCTTCTCCGTCAGAGCTTTCACGGGAGACGGTTGCACCCTCAATCGTGAAAAGACGGGAATTAAGCGTAAACGGATACTGATATATGTCGCCGAAAAAATCTGGTTTATTGTCCTTATCTTTCTTGTGGATATTTGCCGTAATCGCGTGAATCAACTCGTGATAGAAAACATTCACAAGCGAATCAGAGTTCACGGCAAGTTCAGTCACATCGTTTGGCGTATCATACACGCAGATGTGCGTGTATGGGGATGTAGTAAAAAAACCGTTGGAGTTTTGTGCTGACGGATTAAGCACTACCGGAAAATGCATCCAGGGCTGTGTTTCAAACTCAGCGGCAGCCTTCTCGTACAATGCATCTGCATTTGCGGCAAGAATGCGCGCTGAAAGTTCAGACTGCGGTGCGTAGATTATGTCAAAATATTTGGTTTCAATTACCTGACTGTATTTGATTGTGCTTTCACGCAGACTGAGCGCAGTCTGTGCCCCGGCAGAAATTTCTTCAGAGCCGGAAGCGTGAAGAGCAGAAAATACTGACAGAAAAAAGAGACAGACGACTACTGTTCCTGCGGTCCGCTTCATTTTGCGGCACCAGCAACTGCAGCACCGAGAGTAATGTCATTCTCCACAAAAAGAAGCTGATAATACAGATGACGCTGACTTATGAGGACATCGTTCAGGTAACCTGTAAAACGTTCTTTGAGATTATGTGTCTTCTCGAATGTCGTACCATTACAGACGACGCCGACGGGAAGAGCTGCACTTGTACCCATTCCGCTCTTGATGACGGCAGCTGCAATAAGGGCTGCAGAAAGACGTGCAGAACGTTCTACGAAGAGATCGAGAATCGTGTAAAGTGTATCTGCGTCCTGCTGTGTTCCGCCCGCAATGATTTTCCCGTAAACGGTATCCGGATTGCGGGGAGCATACAGGAATCTGTCTGCATCGTACGTTTCTGCCACTTCTGTGTTACGTATTGCGTTGGCGACTTTCTCACTGAAAAGGCCTTCTTCTGCAGCCTGCTTTACGGCAATGAAAGCAACTTTACCGAGATATGCGCCAGAACACATTTTTTCCATGACATACAGCCCCGGAGTATTTGCACTCTTGTCAAATGCAATGTCGAAATCTGAGCGCTGCACCTTATTGAAGCGTCCTGATTCGCAGACGACAATCTGCTGCTTTGGAACATTTCCCATGGAAGCAATCTTTGCAATCGGCTCTGACTCAATATATGCCGTATTCATGCCTGTACCGAGAATGAATCCCACGTAGGAACTGTAGGCGCGTCCTTCTGTCGCAGTTGATGCACCGGCAAGAAGAGCCGCGGTAGTATCGTTCAGGAGCGTTATTTTAGCAGGGCGCTTCCATCCACGCTTTACGAGTGCGTCTGACAGGCAATCCCCTACAAGACAGCCTTCTACTTCTTTCGCCTTAATTTCCTTGGAGAATTTCAATGCGCGGCCATCACCGTCAGGAGTAATTTCCATGGCGTAAGAGAAACAGAATCCGATGCGGTCAGCCTTATCCTTAAGGTGGTCAAGGTTTGCGGCAATTGCGTCAAAGAACTCATCCTTCTTGAATTCCCTTTCAATTCCAGGCATCTTTGTCTTTTCAAGATCTGAAATGGAAGCTTTTCCATCTGCATCAAACGTGACAAGGCAGGAACGGAAGTTTGTTCCACCGGCATCAATTACAATCACCTTCTGATTTTCAGGTGCTTCAGACGGAGGCAGTCCCCACGTTGGAATCATATCCTGTGAACCTGCCATTGTCGTAAGATCCCCTGCTCCGTAAGTAAGGCTCATCTCCATATCGTAAAGCAGACTTTCAACGACTGTATTTACATCATATCCGGCTGCGGCAAAGCCATGCCTGTTAAGAAATGCCGTAACATTCTGATAAACGTTCATCTTTTGTATATCTCCTTAGTTTTTACGTAAAACCCTTCCATTAGAATTTGCGGCAGAATCAACTGCATCACTGTCAAACTGACGGATTACAAGTTCATAGCGTGATGAATCTTTGTACCCGCTGTCAATTTCGCCATCTGAGAAGTCAACCCTCCAGATATAGTCACTGTCGGTCGGATACTGACTTGAGGTTGAGTACCAGCCGCGCATCAGCTGATTCTTACCGAGAGCCTGTAATGTCCTGTTGATTGCATCCCTGTTCCTGTATACTTCTACCATTTCTGAAAGTGACGGGACAAACCATCCGTCTGAGCAGGATGCCGGCAATCCGTTTTCAATGCCATATGTTTCAGCCCAGTTGAATCCCGGATAATTCTCTGCAGGATATTTAGCGCCATCCGGATCAAGTGACTTCACGATTGCCCAGTTGTCATATCCGGCAGTATCGCCTGTAACATAAACATTATCATCTGCATACCATGAATTGCTTCTTTCTGAAACAATGTCATTGATTATTGTATTGTAACCCGCAGAATATTCTTTCATCATATGAATGTCACTGTTCTGAACGAGTCCCATACCATACGGGATAAGGCCGTATCTTGTATACGCAACAACCGCGACGGCATTTGATTTCTGAGCTGCAGTCATTTTTCCGACATCCTGATACGCGACTTTGGAACCGTCAGTAAGGATTACATCACCGGGAGCAAATGTTGACACGACAGAACTTACTATATGGAGTGTATCCGTGAAGATGCTTTCATCACAGACAAATGTCACGTCGTAGTCACCTGTTGAATCAGGATACGTTATTGTCACTGCAGCCTGTGTGTCACTGACAATTCTTACAGGAGAAGCTTCAAGGCCGAAAACGATGAACTTGTCAGCGCTCATGTCTGAAACAGTAAAGTTCTTTCCGTAGATGATGACAGGAATTTCTTCACCACAGTAATCCATGCTTACGGATGGCATGTCTACACGTGTAATCTGTGGAGCGCCCGCAATCTGAATGCGGCCGGAAGCGGACTGAAGGACACCGTCAATCGTTACCTGTACGGAGAATATACCCGTGTCGTACGGAACAGGGATTGAGGCTTCTATCGTATTTGCCGAGCTACCGGTTCCGCCGGAAACAGGACTAACGACCATGACATATACGTCGCTTTCATCTTTGCTGGAATAGGTATTCCAGATATATCCTTCGTCGAAGTTGATTCCCGGTGAATAACTTGAATCAGACGGATTCTGTGAACTTGAGCGGTAGCGGCGGTATCCCATGTCATAATTGCCAAACTCATAGAATGCGTCGTTGATGATATCGCTGTTCCTGTAGATTTCTGCCAGTTCCCAAAGGCTCGGAATAAACCAGCCCGTCTCGTATTTAGTTCCATACAGGTCGTTGTTCACGCCATACATTTCCGCATACCAGAATGCCGGATAGTAATCCTGTGCCACTGATTCAGAAGTGTGGTCCGGGTCTATTTCCTGCAGGATCTGCCATGCTTCACTTCCGTCTGTATGACCGGTGATTTCTGCATATTTAACGTAATCATTGTCTGACCATGCCTGAAGGTCTGAGACCCTTCCATATCCTGAAGCAGAATAGCTGCACCAGCGCATGCCGTGGCCGTTGTTTGCGTTTGCGACACTCTGAACACCAATCATGTAAGGTTCACCGTCACGTTCGTATGCGACAACACCCATCGGAACACCCATCTTGCGCTTATTGTAATCGTCAAGAGCTACGATGGAACCGTCTTTCATGACAAGGTCGCCAATTTCATAGGAAAGCTTTACGGCAGGTTCTTCTTCCACTTCCTGAACAGGAGCCGGGATAACAGTGCGGCACTCAATGGCTTCAACTCCGTCTGAGTCGACGACGGATACAACTGTTTCTCCGCGGATGTCGAGGTTTCTTCCGGAAAAAGTCACGTCAATGTAACTGTCGCCCTTTTCAAATGTTCCGACAGAAAGCCGTGTTATCGAGGCAGGTGGTGTTATCTTGATTGATGCCGTTACGGGATCAATTGTCGTGAAGTTTTCGATGACGCGCACAGTGATTGTCTCACCGGATGTACCTACTTTCTGAACGACAGGCACGTTGATGAGTGCCGTAGCCTCGGTTCCTGCACTATTTACGGTGCACTGAACCGGCGACTGATTCTTGCCGTTCTGGGACAGCTGTACATGAAGTGCCTTAAAGGAATTGAGACCTTTACCGAGGATTGTCACGGTGACAGATCTGTCGGGGTCGGTACTGCTCAGATGATCACGACTTAAGAGGATTGATGAAACTCCATCAGTTTGAGGTACTGATACATCAGACTGATTCGGTCTGTTTGACAGGGTTTTAGCCTGTGCGGTAACTACTGAAAAAGTTACTGCCAGGCAAAGAATTATTGCAGCAAAACGTTTCATTCAATTCTCCTGACTTGCCGTTTTCACGACTTTGATTTCATATATTATATAGGTGAAATCACCGTAATTCAAGACACACATTCTTTCGGACAGATGATTGCCCTTGTCCCTGAACCATCATTTTTGTACAATGATTTTCATGGAACTTGGTGAACTTAAGAAGGAATTGAACCCCGAACAGTACCGCGCAGTTACAACAATTGACGGTGCCCTGCTCATCATTGCAGGCGCGGGTTCGGGAAAGACACGCGTCATCACATTCCGCATAGCGAACATGCTTGACCAGGGCATTCCCCAGAACGCAATACTTGCCCTTACCTTCACCAACAAGGCCGCAAAAGAAATGGAGGAACGCGTAAAAAGCCTTACGGGAAAGAAACTTCAGAACCTGACCGTATCGACGTTCCATTCTTTCGGCGTAAAGATTCTCCGCGCAAACATTGAAAAGCTCGGCTGGCGGAGCAACTTCAGCATCTACGACGACACTGACAGAAACCAGCTCATAAAGGAATGCGGCCGCGAACTCGGCTACAACTCAGACGGACTTGATGTGTACGCTGTCGGAAACCTTATTTCAAACGTAAAGATCGGCCGCTGGAAATGGGGCGTGAACGCGAACGAGCAGTACCGTCCCGTCTACGAAAAATACCAGGAAGGCCTTAAGCTGTATAACGCCGTCGATTTTGACGACCTGATAGGACTGCCGATAAAGCTGTTTCACGAGCACCCGGACGTTCTTGCACGCTACCGTGAGCGGTTCAAGTACATCATGGTAGATGAGTTCCAGGACACGAGCCTTCAGCAGTATGAGTTCATGCATCTGATTGCGGATAAGAATGTCGCCGTCGTTGGGGATGACGACCAGTCAATCTACAGCTGGCGTGGTGCGAACTACGAGAACATCCGCATGTTTGAGTCAGATTTCCCGGATGTGCAGGAAATACGCCTGGAGCAGAACTACCGCTCAACGGAGACTATTCTTGCCGCTGCAAACGGTGTAATTTCACACAATACAAACAGAAAGGACAAGTCTCTCTGGTCAGGCAACGGCTCTGGAAAACCGATTGAAATCTACATGCCTGAAAATGAGGCTGACGAAGCGGATTTCATCGCCGAGACCATACAGGGCATCTGCATGGAAGAAAAGCGGCACTATGACGACTTCGGTGTCCTCATCCGCGCAAACACGCTTTCACGCGCCATTGAAGAGGCGTTCCTTGAGTGCAACATCCCCTACACCATGTCAGGCGGCACGAGTTTCTTCCAGAGAAAGGAGATAAAGGACGTCATCAGTTACCTGCGTGTGTGCGCAAACCATGACGACGATATAAATCTGCTCCGAATCATCAACACGCCACGACGCGGACTCGGACGCGGAGCAATTGAGCAGCTCAACAGCATTGCAGAGGCAAAGGACTGCTCGCTCTGGGAAGCAATTGAGCACCTGATAAAGTATTTCAGCGGTTACGGTGTCGGAGAAGCCATTCCGGGCGCGGATGAGCTTACAGGAGCCGGCGGTACATCATCAGCTTCCGAAGACGACAGCTGGTTCCAGAGTGATGATTCTGCAAAAAGCGATGTCGTTGCCCGCGCTGCATCCCGCCTTGGGTCAAAAAGCCTTTCTGATCTGGAAGCATTCCACAACCTCATTGTCGAGCAGACATCTGCCCTGCTTTCTGGCAACCGCGGCCTTTCAAAGAAAGTGCGCGCACTGCTTGACGCCATCGATTACCGCATGTTCCTTTCCGTTGAGAATCCTAAAAGCGAGAAAGCGGCCCAGTTCAAGTGGAAGCTCATTGAGGAAGATCTTTTACAGGGCATTGATACATGGGAAAACAATCCCGACAACTTTGAGACGGGACTGTATGCCTGGCTTAACAGAATTACGCTTATCTCGCAGAACGACAACGAAGAAGACAACCTTAAGGGCAAGGTCAACCTCATGACCATCCACGCGTCTAAAGGTCTTGAGTTCCCGGTCGTCTTCATTGCAGGCTGTGAGGATGGCATCATCCCGCATGCACGAAGCCTTGAGGACGCAGAAGGTGGCGGCGTTGAAGAAGAGCGTCGTCTGTTCTACGTCGCCATTACACGCGCCAAGGACAAGCTTTTCCTGTCATGCTGCCACCACAGGAAGCATCTGCAGCAGGTAGTTGAAAGCACGCCTTCTCCGTTCCTGGACGAAATACCCGCAAATCTCGTCGAATATCACGAGCCGCAGACAGAAGTCACCAGCGACAAGCTCGCCGACATGCTCGAAATGATGAAGATGAAATTCGCACCCGACACGCCTGAAGAAAACGCGTGAAATCTCTTTTTTTGTTGCTTTAATCGCGTTTTCTTATTAAATTAGAATAATGTTAGACGCAATTATGACGCTTTTTTTCGGTTCAAAGCATGAGCGCGACATTAAAGCATTAAAACCAATTCTTGAAAAAGTTAACGCTGAGGAAGCATGGGCTTCTTCACTTACCGCAGAACAGTTCCGTGAAACATCAGACGGCTTCAGAAAGCAGATTGCCGACGGTACTTCCCTTGACGACATTCTTCCAAAAGCATTTGCGCTTGCCCGCGAAGCAAGTAACCGCATCCTTGGTGAGCGGCCGTATGACACGCAGATCATGGGCTCTATCGTCCTGCATCAGGGCAAGCTTGCCGAGTTGAAGACCGGTGAAGGAAAGACGCTTATGACCGTCGCCGCCGCGTACCTTAACGCACTGGCTGGCAAAGGCGTTCACGTCGTCACCGTAAACGATTACCTGGCAGAGCGCGACGCAAACTGGATGCGTCCTGTCTACGAATACATGGGCGTTTCAGTCGGCATAATCGTTGCCGGCATGGATAACGCCGCACGCAAGGCTGCCTACGACTGCGACATCACGTACGGTACGAACAACGAGCTCGGTTTCGACTACCTGCGCGACAACATGCAGATAAGCCTTGACCAGAAGGTCCAGCGCGGATTCGCCTACTGTATCGTCGACGAAATTGACTCCATCCTCATTGATGAAGCCCGTACGCCGCTCATCATTTCAGGTCAGGGTGAGGATGATACAGCCAAGTTCTACGAGGTAGACAAGTACGTAAACCAGCTCGATGAGGTTGAGAAAGACCCGGAGACTGGCAATTACCCGGAGGAAAGTCCGCTTCATCCTGATGTGGTCATCAAGGGTGACTACAAACTCGATGAAAAAAGCCGCCGCGTATCATTCACCGATGACGGTATGAACAAGATTGAGGCAATCCTTCAGAAGCACAACATCATTTCAGGAAGCCTCTTTGATGAGGAGAACTTCGAGTACATCCACTACTTCACTCAGGCTGTCCGTGCACACAAACTCTACAAAGACGATGTTGACTACGTGGTCAAGGACGGTCAGGTCCAGATTGTCGATGAGTTTACCGGCCGTATCCTTGAAGGCCGCCGCTACGGAGACGGACTGCATCAAGCAATCGAGGCGAAGGAGCACATCCGCATTGCACAGAGAAACCGCACACTTGCGACAATCACGTTCCAGAACTACTTCCGCATGTACTCAAAGCTGTCAGGTATGACCGGTACTGCTGAGACTGAGGCGATTGAGTTCAGCAAGATCTACAGCCTTGATGTCGTTGTCGTACCGACACACAAGCCGGTCGCGCGTATCGATGAAAACGACGAGATTTACCTTACAGAAGCTGATAAATGGGAAGCAATCTGCCGCGAGATTCAGGAAGCCCATGCAAAGGGCCAGCCTGTTCTTGTCGGTACCGTTTCCATTGAAAAGCCAGAGCACCTCTCTGCCCTGCTCACAAAAAAAGGCATAAGGCACGAGGTCCTGAACGCGAAGAACCATGCGCGTGAAGCACTTATCGTAGCCGAGGCTGGTGCATACGGCGCTGTCACTA
>JAZUFS010000245.1:0-3204 GCA_045640805.1 Treponemataceae bacterium | reverse complement strand
CATCATCCGCAACAACGAAATGGAAGCTGTCATCCTCCCTGTAGCAGAGTATGAGCGGATATGCACACTCGCTGAAAAAGCAGAACGCCGGTCTGTAAAAGACTACTTTGGCACCGTTGATTATGAAACGACCCGCGAAATGGAAATGGCAGTAGCGGACTGCAGAAAGGTCGATATCAATGAGTGGATAGATGATTCCTGCTCCTGCCCGCTAAAAAACGCATTTCTGAAAACTCAGACTTCGAAGGGATAGACGGTCTCAAACTACTTAAAGCGTAACGCTATTTCAGCAGTTCTTCGCTAAACTCCGACGCACCGCCACGCCATGTTTCGCGGCCTTCTTTCAGGACAACAATCACATCCCCAAGCGCTTTAGCTTCTTCAATGTCATGCGTGACCAAAAGACTTGCGAAACCAAGTTCCTTCTGCATCTGGCGGATTTCAGCACCGAGCTTTTTCCTAAGCGGCGCATCAAGTGCGCTGAACGGCTCGTCGAAAAGCACGAGCGAAGGGCGCGCAATCAGTGTACGGATGAGGGAAACGCGCTGCGCCTCGCCGCCTGAAAGCGAATCGGGCATGCGCTTTTCAAAGCCGTAAAGCCCGAACTTTCCGAGCCAGTCTGAAGCTTTCGCCCGGGCCTCGCGACGGGACATACCGGCGCTTACCAGAGCGTACGATGCGTTACCCACAACGTTCATGTGCTGAAAAAGCGCCGGGCTCTGGAACGCCATGCCGAGCGAACGCCGGCCGGGAGCTGCATCCGTGACATTTGCGCCGTTCACAAAAACAGTTGCGCCATCCCCCGCCGGAAGCAGGCCGGCTATCATCCTGAGGATTGTGGACTTGCCGCTTCCGGACGGCCCCGTAATGACGAGCATTTCGCCCTTCTCCATCTGCGTGGAAAATGAGATATCGAGTGAATCCCAGTGCATGTGCACATTTTCAATCGTGATGAACGCCATAGCGACCTCCTGAATCTGCTGCAAGGAACAGCGCGATACCGGTTATCAAAAGCAGGAAACCACAGGCGCATGCTTCAGAAAAGCGGTACGCGCCCGACAGCCTGTATGTGTACAAAGCGAGTGTGTCAAAGCGTGGCAGCGACAGCACAAGCGGAATTGACGCGTCGCCAACGCTCATGGCCATGCAGAACGCAAAGCCCGAAAGAATGCCGCGACGGGAAAGCGGCAGAAGTACCCGGAACACGTGGGTAAATTTACGCGGTGAAAGGATGAGCGCCGCCTGCTCCACCGTCTTGGGAATGCGGTCCATGGCGCGGTTAATCTGCTGCTGGGCAAACGGCCAGTACAAAAGCGACTCAGCTACAATCAGCTGAAGCGGCGAGCTGCTGCCCGGGAACAGGCGCATCAGGCCGTAACTTAAAACGACGCTTGACACCGCCATGGGGATGAGCGGCAGAATCTGCAGGAAAAGCCGCTTCTTGTCAGGATCGGCGACGTGGCTGATGACGGTGAACACGGTGGCGAGCAGAACCGACAGAAGCCCCGTACACACGGATGTAAGCAGCGTATTCTTAAGCGCAGTGAAAAAGCTGGAACGCGCAAACAGAGCACCGAACGAGACTGAGCCGCGGGCAACGATGGCTCCGAGTGGCAGCACGAAAAAGGCGATGATTGACGCGAGCAGGATGATGAGCCCAGCGTACTCGAGGATGCCGCGCATCTTCTTTTTTTCAAGAGGGCGGCTCACACTGACCGAACGGCGGCCAGCACGCCCCGGCATGATGTACAGCACGAGCATGATGAGCGCGGCGCCTGTCTCCACAAGCGCAAGCCGCGATGCCTGCGTGAAGTTCAGCGTGTTACGCGCGGCGTGGTAAATCTCGACTTCAAGGGATGTGCCGCCCGTGCTGATGAAAAGCAGGACAATCACAAAGCTGAAGAAGCAGTACAAGAAAACGATGGCAGCTCCCGTCGCAATAGCGGGCGCAAGCTGCGGAAGCATTACCGTGCGGAAAACGCGGAATGGCTTAGCACCGCAAACGCGCGCGGCGTCGTATTCATCCTGATTGAGCGCGGCCCAGGAATCGGCGACCGTCCTCATGACAATCGGGAAGTTATAAAAGCCGTGCGCAATGACGACGCCTGTAAACGAATACAGGAAGCCGAGCGGCGCTTCTTCGCTGCCGGTCAGCTGCATGAGGAAACGGTTTGCGATGCCGTTCATGCCGAATGCCTGCACGTAGCCGAGCGCCACAAGGATGGGCGGAATGCAGAGCGGAACTGCTGAGAACGCGCGGAGGAGCCTGCTTCCCGCAAAATGCCGGCGCGCGACAAAGAACGCGGCGGGGAGCCCGATGACAAGCGCAAGCAGCGTCGAGCAGAACGCCTGTTTTACGCTGAAAAAAAGCGAGCGCCACACACCCCGCCATTCAGAAGACGGACGGGCTACGCTTTCAAGACCTGACGCGCCGGCCCGCGTGAACGCAGGCAGAAATGCCGCGACGAGCAGCGCCACCAGCGCGATAATGCCGGCGGCGAACACGGCAGCTGAGATGCCTGCCATGCCGTTTTCTGCCATCCCGATAACGCGGGAGCGTGCCTGCTTTTTCAATACTTACTCCGCAAGAATGCTCAGGACAGTCTCAGCCGCTGCATCCAGAATCGTGGGGTCAATCTCCATAATCCGGGTTGGAACAGGCGCCGCCTTGTAGCTTTCAGGAAGTACGACCGTGCTGTTCGCCGGGTACATCCACTGCGTTTCAGGAATAACGGCCTGGGCAGTCTCTCCAGTCAGGAACGCAAGAAATGCGCGGCCACCAGCTTCGTTCAAAGCCCCCTTGGTGAGCGCGGCGCCCTCTGTCTGCTCAACGTAACCGCAATCGAACTCAAGGGCTTTGTAGCGGTCGGTATTGTCGTAGCACACGTGATATGCAGCGCTCGTCGTGTAGCTTACGGTAAGCGGCGCTTCACCAGCAGTGAAAAGGCCGTATCCCGTATCCCAATCCGGCGCCATAGTCAGAATGTTCGGCTTAAGGGCGCGCCAGTAATCCGTGTAGCCGTCACCGAAAACGGCGATTGTCCACGCAAGAAAGCCAAGTCCTACGGTGCTCATCCGCGGGTCCTCAAGAATAATCTTCTTTCTGTAAACGGAGTCGGTCAGATCTGCCAGTGACTTTGGAGCAGGCACCGTCGACTCACTGTCCCACATGACGGCAAACGTTGACCAGTCATACGGCGTCCA
>JAZUFS010000244.1:0-2477 GCA_045640805.1 Treponemataceae bacterium | reverse complement strand
CACATTGGGTAAAATCGCGAAAGTTTCAACGGAGTCTGAGACACTGGCACCGCAGACTGATTCGAAGGCGGATGCGCGGTCAACTGGTACGTCGGGTGCAGCAGGCACCGGCGGTTCTGCAGGTACTTCTGGCGGCAGTATGTACGGAGGAGGCACTTCGGGCGCAGGAAGTCCGTCAGACAGTATGAGCAGCGGCGGTACCGGTGAGTCAGACAGTAATGAACCGTCATCGAATATGGTCGTCGAGGAAACTGACATCGGCGTAAGGCTTTCTGTACGTGACATCCGCTTCGTGGCAGACAGCGCGCGCATCCTTAGTGATGAAAGCTGGCGCCTTGATGCAATTGCTGACGTGTTGAAGCAGCTGTCGGGCCGCCTGTTCCTGATTGAAGGTCATGCGGCTTCTACGGGAAATCCTACGGGAGAGCAGCGCCTTTCTGTAGAGCGCGCCAAGACAATATGTGAAGAACTTATCAGACGCGGAATTCCTGAAGAATCACTTACGTATACGGGATATGGAAGTACACGTCCTATTGCAGATAACGCAACTAGTGAAGGAAAAGCCCAGAACCGCCGCGTAGAAATCACGATACTTGATTGATTGGTTGCTGTCATAAGACTCTGAAAACAGTAGCAAAAAAAAGGATGCCGATTTCATAAAAACCGACATCCTTTTTATAAAAATCGGGCAACCGGAATTCGAATCCGGGACCCCAAGTCCCCCAGACTTGTACGCTAACCAGCTGCGCTATTGCCCGTTTGATGAATAGACGATACCAAAAATCACACCCTCAGTCAATAATGGACAAAACGTCGCTTTTTAGAAAACAAAACCCGGAAAATGAAAAACACTTTCTGTGGCAAATAAAGGCCCGCGGTGCTATATTTAGCATATGGTACAGAAAAAGGCTTCTTCCTGGATATGGTCATATGTCGGGAAGTATAAGTGGGGAATGGCTGCCGGTTTATTTCTGAGCGTCGTTGTTGCGGCGCTCAATATGGTAAATCCGCTTATCACCGGTAACATTGTAGATAAAGTCATTCAGGGTGGACAGCATAATCTGTTGTTTACATTTATCGGCATCATGCTGGCAACGACGCTGGCAAAATCTATTTTCAGATACAGTTATCAGGTTATCTTTGAGCATTGTTCCCAGAACATCATCCTTCAGATGAGGGAAGACCTGTACGCACATATCCAGAAACTCGATTTCAGCTGGTACGATACTGCTCCGAGCGGTAACGTCATGACACTGCTTACAGCCGACCTCGACAAGGTGCGTCACTTTGTCGCATGGGTTCTGTATCAGTGTGTTGAGAACGGACTGATTTACCTTTTTTCAATACTTACACTGTCGACAATCAACTGGAAACTGACGCTCGCTTTCCTGATCATCGCGCCGCCGGTTCTCGTGCTCATCCAAAAGTTCAAGAAACACATTAAGCCTGCACATCTCGCAGTCCGTGACCAGTTTGCCGTGCTCAACACTCGCGTTGCTGAAAATATCGAGGGAAACCGCGTCGTAAAGGCTTTCGTTCGTGAAAACTATGAAATCGACCAGTTTACGGTAGAAAATCAGAAGTACTGCGATGTAGCTGTTGAGAATGCAGACGTCCGCGTCAAATATACCCCGTGGATTGATGCCCTGTGTGGTATCCTGCCGGTCATCCTGATTGTGTTCGGCGGATATCTGGTTGTAAAGGGTGAAATGACAATAGGTGAGCTTGTCACGTTCAACGGTCTTATGTGGTGTTTTACCCAGCCGATCAACATGTTCGGAATCCTTGTTGATAACATCCAGAATTATGCTGCGAGCGCCGACCGTCTGTATGAACTGCACTGCACGGAAACGAAGATTGACAACAAGAGCGAAGCCGCACAACCTGCCGGAACAGCAGAAAAGACTGCCCCCGCTGGTGACGCTGACAAGGACGCATCTGCTGAGAAGGTCGCCGGAACTGTCGAGTTTAGGAACGTGTCGTTCGCATACAATGAAGTGTCTGTCTTAAAAGACGTTTCGTTCAAGATAGAGAGCGGCCAGACGGTCGGCATCCTGGGCCCGACGGGAAGCGGCAAATCTACCATCGCAAACCTGATGTGCCGCTACTACGACGTAACGGACGGCCAGATTCTCGTGAACGGAAAAGATGTCCGCGACTGGAACCTTCAGGATTTACGGCGTACGGTCGGCATCACCATGCAGGAGGCATTCCTGTTCAGCGATACGGTCGAGGGAAACATTGCCTTTGCTGACCAGGACGCCACGATGGAGGAAATTGAACAGTCCGCAGAACTTGCCCGCGTAAAAGAGTTCATCGGCGACCTTACAGACGGCTATGACACGATTGTCGGTGAGCGTGGCGTCGGACTTTCAGGCGGCCAGAAGCAGCGCATTGCTCTTGCACGTCTGTTCCGCGCAGATCCTGACATCATGATTCTTGACGATACGACAAGTGCCGTCGACAACGAGACTGAG
>JAZUFS010000243.1:0-7053 GCA_045640805.1 Treponemataceae bacterium | reverse complement strand
GGTCAATTGATATCGGGATACGCGGAAGTTTTACCAGAAGAACAGAAGCTACACCAATTCCTGTGAACAGTATGGTTGAAAGGACGATACCGATGACACACAGAATGGCAACACGCAGAAGCTGTTTCGTTTCACGCAGTTTGCATACAGCGATTGTTACGCTGAAAAACAGCAAAGGAATAAGGACATACCGTCCTGCGTTGATTGAAAGTGTCGTTAAAAACTCAAGGATTCCCTTTGACTGAAGAATCTCTGTGGGGATGACGGTTGCTGCAAGAAAACCGAGCAGACAGCCAATCAGGTACTTTATCCATAACTTCATGGTTTAACTGTACCCGTTGTTGCTGTCTGCGTCAATCGTCTTTAATTTTCGAGGTATGCGTTGATTCCGGCTGCAGCACGGCGGCCTTCACCCATTGCGAGGATGACCGTTGCCGCACCCAGAACGATGTCTCCACCGGCCCATACGCCGTCGATTGAAGTCTTTCCGGTTTCATCGACTACGATGTGGCCCTTTGCGTCTACATCAAGACCCGGTGTCGTCTTTGCCATGAGCGGATTAGATCCGTTTCCAAGCGCAACGATTACGGCGTCGCAAAGTCGGAGGCCAAGCGGTCTTAGGAAGACAATACTCAGGAACAACTCCTTGGCTCACAGACCGACATGGCTACGATCCGACTTCCTTTGCGTCTACATCAAGACCCGGTGTCGTCTTTGCCATGAGCGGATTAGATCCGTTTCCAAGCGCAACGATTACGGCGTCGCATTCAATTTCGTGCTCGCTTCCCTTAATGGCGACCGGACTTCTGCGTCCTGATGCATCAGGCTCACCAAGCTCATAGCTCAGCGCTGTTACAGCGCGTACGTGACCTGTCTCATCACCAAGAATGTTGACCGGGTTTTCAAGGAAGCGGAAGTTTACGCCTTCTTCCTCAGCGTGTGCAACTTCTTCCTTACGGGCAGGCATCTCGTTCCGTGTGCGGCGGTAGATTATGTCTACCTGCTCAGCACCCAGACGGTATGCCATGCGGGCTGCGTCCATTGCAACGTTTCCGCCGCCGCACACAACAACGTGCTTTGCTTCGTACAGCGGAGTGTCTGCATGCTCACGGTCGTATGCCTTCATCAGGTTGGCGCGTGTCAGGTACTCGTTTGCACTGAATACGCCAATCAGGTTTTCACCGTCAATCCTCATGAACTTTGGAAGACCCGCGCCTGTTCCGATGAAAGCAGCATCGTAGCCCTGCTCTTTCAGAAGCTGAGGCAGCGTGCCGGTGCGGCCTACCAGGAAGTTTGTGCGGAACTCAACGCCCATAGCCTTGAGGTTCTCTATTTCTTTTGCAACGATGGCTTTTGGCAGACGGAACTCAGGAATACCGTACACCATGACACCACCTGCTTTGTGGAATGCTTCAAAAACAGTTACGCTGTGTCCGGCGCGGCGGACATCAGCTGCTACTGTCAGTCCTGATGGACCGGAACCGATGATAGCGACCTTCTTACCTGTTTCCTTTGCGACAGCCGGAGTCGTCTCGAGGTTGTTATTGCGCTCGTAATCAGCAACGAAGCGCTCAAGGCGGCCGATTGAAACAGCCTTCTCTGCGTTCTTATATGTCTTTCCGACAGTACATGAACCCTGGCACTGCTTTTCCTGAGGACATACACGTCCGCAGATTGCAGGCAGCAGGTTTGTCGTCTTGATGACATCAACTGCTTCCTTGAACTCGCCCTTTGCAACGTGAGCAATGAAGTTAGGAATCGGTACACTTACCGGGCAGCCCTGCATACATGGTGCGTTCTTGCACTGAAGGCAGCGGTTGGCCTCAACGACAGCCTGCTCGACGGTGTAGCCAAGGGCGACTTCGCTCATCTTGCGGGCGCGTGCTTTTGGCTCATCTGTCGGCATTTCCTGCTGTGGAATTGCCATTCTGTCTTTTGGAGTTAAGGCTCCATCCTTCAGTTTTGCCTGAAGCGTTTCGTATTCAGCCTTTGCTTCGGCTGACAGTTTTTCAAAAGGAATATATTCTGCCATAGCCTGCTCCTTACTTTGCCAGATTGTCTGCAGCTGCCTGCATCTTGCACTTGTGGAAATCTTCAGTTTCGCGTGCCTTGAATGACTTCATGCGCATCATCATGTTGTCCCAGTCTACCTGATGTGCATCAAACTCAGGACCGTCTACACAGACGAACTTTGTCTCGCCGCCGATTGCTACACGGCAGCCACCGCACATTCCCGTTCCATCAATCATGATTGTGTTGAGGGAAACTGTTGTTGGTACGTTGTATTCTTTAGTTGTAAGTGCGCAGAACTTCATCATGATTGGTGGTCCAATTGCGATTACTTCAGCCGGCGGGCACTGTGACTCGCATGCTTCCTTGAGAGGTACGGTTGAAACGCCCTGGCGTCCTGCAGAACCGTCGTCTGTCATGACGATGACCTCATCTGCTACTTTCTTCATCTCATCAACAAAGATGAGCAGATCCTTGGTGCGGGCTGCAATGACCATGACAACCTTGTTGCCGACAGCCTTATGTGCCTGCACGATCGGGTAGCACGGAGCAACGCCGATACCACCACCGACGATGTAGACCGGGCCATCTTTCTTTTCGACGATTGAAGGATTACCCAGCGGTCCAAGGATGGCACCGAGGCTGTCTCCCTCTTTCATCTGTGACAGTTTGTATGTTGTTGCACCGACTGCCTGGAACACGAGAACGATCCAGCCTTCATCGGCGTCTGCATCTGCAATTGTTAAAGGAATGCGCTCACCAAACTCAATGTTGAGCTGAACAAGGACGAACTGACCTGCCTTGCGGTTCTTTGCAATGTCAGGTGCAGTAACTTTCATGTAATACACATCAGCTGAAAGCTGCTTTTTTTCCAGAATAGTATACATACCATCCTCCAGGAAATGATTTACTAAACTCTTAGGTCCGTTCTTTAATTATACTTAAAAACTTTAAAAATAATCAAGTCGCGAAGGCCCGTTTCTTTTGAAAAGAACTCTTTTATTGTACGCTATTTCATGATACATTTAAAGCATGACGTACACATTAAGAGAAGCCAATCTGGATGATCTTGAAGCCATCATGCAGATTGAAGACTGTTCCTTCCATAAGGGCATTCGCGAAGATGAGTCCGTCTTTCGGAAGAGAGTTACAACATTTCCAAAAGGATTTATCCTGCTCGTGGATGAACAAGGTGTCCCAAAAGGATACTTTGCTTCTGAAATATGGCAGCTGGACGAAAAGGCTTCAGAGATTAATGCATCCCTTTTTGCATTGAATCATGACATAGGCGACCACCACACGGATGATGGCAACACGCTTTACGTTTCATCGATTGCAATTCTGCCAGAATGTCGCGGCTATGGATTGGGCGATCTGTTCTTTACACAGGCAATTTCGCGCATCAAGGCAGCGTTCCCGAACCTGACGCAGAGCATTCTTATCGTGAATGAATCATGGGTTCGCGCGCGGGCAATCTACAGGAAATGGGGATACGAAGAAAAAGGCGCCATTCCGCTGTTCTTCAGGCCTGAAGGTGATGCCCCGCAAAGTGCAATCATCATGGCAGGTCCGCTCGTCTGACAGATTGACAGCCATACAAGACTGATTTCCGCATTAATGGGCCTGTGCCCGGGAGTTCTTACATGACATCAACTCAGTTTGCCGCATTCTCTGCTTTCAGAGACCGCTTCCGTGCACAAGTCGCCGCGTGGTCAGAAGACGCCATGCTCATGAATGCCCTGTCTCAACTCCAGGAGCAGGCAGCGGCGGCAGACGGTGTACCCGCGTACCCCATTGAAACGCCGATTGTCTACAACACTGCCCTGGATGCCATCACAGAAGCTGATGACATCCGCATCATCGTGATTGGCGACAATCCGGGGAAAAGCGAGCAGCTTGCTACCAACCGGAAGTATCTGGTCGGCCAGGCTGGAAAGATAGCAGAGGGTTTCTTCCGCCGCAACCCCGAGCTCGGCATCGACTTCCGTAAGAACGCCATTATCCTGAACAAGACGCCGCTGCATACAGCGAAGACCCGCGAGCTCGCGATGTTTGTAGATAAGTCTTCGTCTGCTTCCAAAGCAGCGATCGCAAACAAGGCAACCATTGCTCCCAAGGCATTGGGCGCTACGCAGGCAGATGCCGCTGATAAGGCAGGGGACGACAAGCAGGCTGATGCTGCTTATAAGGCAGGGGGCGCGGCTTACGAACGGTCGGTAGTCAGCGACGCGCCGTCAGTCGCCCAGCGTCTTGCCGCGCTTCTCGACGAAACCCAGCGCTTTATGGCGCGCGAGACAGCCGCGCTGCAGAAGGCCCTCGACACGCCCCAGTCTCCGTGCGCAATCTGGCTTGTCGGCTATGCTGAGCTGAAACCGCGCGGCCTGTTCACTACGTACCGCGACATCCTTGCAGACGAATACCGCGCGCAGCCAGAAAGCAACCTCTACGTCTACCAGCACTTCAGCATGAACTGCTTCACCACAGACTTAAAAAAACGCGCAGATCCAGCTCTTTCATTAGCTGAAAACCTGCGCGTCATTGGATGCGAACACCGGAAAGAAATCTTCGGGTTCTAAGAACCTGCCTGCATTTCCGAAAATCCGTCGGATCGCAGCACATTGGTCGGTCGTTTGGTTGCCTTAAAATGAGAGCAACCGTCCACGCCGCTCTCTGCGCGCTTGTTGGACGGTCCCCCCCCTTGCCTTAACAGCAGTTTATGCCTTATTTAGAACTATCTGCCTTAACAGCAGTCTCTGCCATATTTCAAACCCCAGCCTTTTATGCCGCTTATTTCTTCTTCAGCAGCGCCGCAAACGGGTTGTAGCTCATGCCGTCATCGCTGCCGCCGTAGCTGCTGCTTCCGCGGCCATCGCTGCGGTAGCCGCCCGCTCTGCCTGCTCCGCCATTGTACCCGCCGGCGTTGCGGTCATTGCGGTATCCGCCTGCTCCGCCGCGTTCCGGTCTTCCGCCAGCTGATGCGCCCGCGCCGCTACCGACCGGTCGTTTGTCTCCCGGCCGTACTACACGCACCACTTTGCGTGGTGCCTCTCCGTCGTCTGAACGGGAACTGCGTCCGCCACCACCTTGGCCAAGGCGGCTCATGGCGTCGCTCTTCAGTGACAGGCTGATGCGGCGGCGGTCCATATCAAGGCCGATAATCGTGAACTCCTTGATATCGCCGACTTTGATGACATCCATCGGATCTGAAACGAAACTGTCGCTCAGCTCGCTGATGTGAATCAAGCCAGTCTCGTGAAGACCGATATCGACGAAAGCGCCAAAGTCGACGACATTCTTGATCTTGCCGGTAACCTTCATGCCTTCTGTCAGATCCTCAAACTTCACGACGCCCTTCTGCATGATAGGAGCCGGATATCCGTCACGCGGGTCGCGGTTTGGCTTTGCCAGCTCATCAATAATGTCGTTGATTGTTGTCTCGCCGACCTTGTATTTCTCTTCCAGCTCCTTCTTCAGGGCGGCTGAAATCTTCTCTGCTTTCTTTACGTACGGCAGAAGCTCGCCTGCAACGCTGTAGTTCTCAGGATGAACCCATGTGTTATCAAGCGGGTTCTCGCTTTCTGCAATCTTCAGGAAGCCCGCGCACTGCTCAAACGCCTTAGGTCCCATGCCTGAAACGTTCTTCAGTTCCTCGCGGCTGTAAATCTTTCCCTTTTCATCACGATACGCGACGATTTTCTTTGCCAGTGAGCCATTGATGCCGGAAACGTACTTCAACAGTGATGCAGACGCTGTGTTCAGGTTGACGCCGACGTTGTTAACAACAGAACCGACAACTTCATCGAGCGTGTCAGAAAGCTTCTTCTGGTTTACGTCGTGCTGATACAGGCCGACGCCGATTGCTTTCGGGTCAATCTTGACGAGCTCGGCAAGCGGATCCTGCAGACGGCGTCCCATGCTGATGGCACCGCGGATTGTCAGGTCCAGGTCAGGGAACTCTTCGCGGGCAATGTCGCTTGCTGAATACACGGACGCGCCGCTTTCATCAACGACAGTGTAACGTACATCCGGGTAGTTCTCGCTGATAACCTTGCTTACAATATCCTGCACTTCCTGGCTTCCCGTACCGTTTCCGACGGCGACAACCTGAATGTTGTACTTGCGGATGGCAGACTTTACCAGATTGTAAGCCTCGTACGGATCTGCAACCTGCTTTATAAGGAAATAGTCAAGGTACTTACCCGTCTCATCGAGCGCGGCGCACTTTGTTCCCGTCCTGATACCGGGGTCAACACCAAGAACGCGGCTGCCCTTGATCGGCTGTGTCATCAGCAGGTTCTTCAGGTTCTCACTGAAAATGCTGATTCCGTGGTCATCCGCCTCATCCGTCTCGTCGTTGCGGATTTCGCGTACGACAGCCGGTGAAAGGAGGCGTACAAGGCCATCCTCAATAGCTTCTTTATGGTACTTGTTGTTGAGCTTTTCGCGTCTCTGAAGCAGGTCGACTGCTCCGTCAACATCAACGTCAATCGTAACTTCCAGTGCGCCCTCGCGCTCTCCGCGGTTGATTGCCAGAATGCGGTGCGGCTTAATCTGGTTGAGCGGCTCCTCGTAATCCCAGTACATCTGGTAAACGCTCGTCTTTGCGGCAGCCTCGTCACCCACACCCTTTACGATGAACTTACCGGTCATCATGTAGAACTTGCGCACTTCAGCACGGTTGTCGCTGTCCTGTGAAACGCGCTCTGCGATAATGTCCTGGGCGCCCGCAAGAGCGTCCTCAGCAGTAGCTACTGAAAGCTCAGGATTTTCTGCATCCTCGTGAACGAACTCTGCCGCCTTTGCTTCAAGCTCAGCGTCGCCGAGTTCCAGCATTGCGTCAGCGAGCGGCTCAAGGCCTTTCTCCTGGGCGACCATACCGCGCGTCTTCTTCTTTTTCTTGAACGGAGCCCACAGATCCTCAAGCTCGGTAAGTGTCTTGGCATCCATAACGGCACCGTACAGGAACTCGTTCAGCTTGCCCTGTGCGAACACACCGCGGATAATCTCAAGGCGGCGTGTCTCAAGGTTTTTATAGCTTGTAAA
>JAZUFS010000242.1:0-8274 GCA_045640805.1 Treponemataceae bacterium | reverse complement strand
AGAATTGTGCTAACAGTTTTGCTATATCATAATAATGTACGGAAACTTTTGAAATCTGAAGATACTGTTTTAATTCATAAAGTTTATTGACATCCTGACTTCCTTTGAATTTAAAGCAAGTAATAAGTTCAAGATGAGCACAATTATTCCTTGCTTCTTTTAGGACATATATTATCTGTTGAAAGAGAAAATCATTTGAGAGAGAAAAACCAAAGTCGTGTAATACTTTTTCTTTAACACAACGTTTTAAAAAGCAATAAGTAAAGTATAATTCTCCTAAAGAAAAATCCTTTATGGTAATCCAGAATGGTGGTCTTTTATAACAGCCTATATAACTTTTTTCCTTTTTCTTTTTATCAATGAAGCCCGGTTTCCTTACTCCATTTTTATCAATTATTGTCTGTTTAAATAAATCAAATCGATGAAAAGTAGAATATAAATATTTAGAAGTTTTAGGAGGTTCTTCATAAAAATTCTTGTTTGTATAATTAAGTGTGTCTTTGATTGTTGAACAGAAAGCTTCGGCAAAATGATATGCGATAGATGTCTTCAGCCTTGCCTCGATATCAAAGATATAAAAAAGGGTGTTGGTTTTTAATTCATTATCAAAGTTGAAAATATCTATAAAATCATCAAAATAGACATTTTCATATAGTTTTGGATTTGATGTACTTAATAATATGTTTTCAGATCCATTGATTAAATCGAAATAGTTATATTTTTTAAGAACTTGCTTTGCTTGTATTTCATCTGAAATTTTTACATTTCGAGATTTTAATAAAGCTATTTGCTCATCGATACTTTTAAATACTTTTTCTTTTCCCATAAAATTATTTTACATCATAGTGATGAAATATGCATCCAATGTCTTTCTGGTTATCAGTAGAAAAAAAAGGACTTTTTTAAATTTTTTACATTCCAACTGTAATAATACTTCCTTGGGGGAGGGAAGTGAGGTTAATGATGCATTTAGAAGACCACAAAGAGTATACAATTCTGATACGAGATGATTTGTATAAAAAACTTGATGTCCTTTATTCTGAGTTAGGAATGTCTATTGATGTAGCTATCAAGATATTCTTTAAGCAGTGTGTAAGAGAGAATGGAATTCCATTCAAAATAACGCTGAATGGTTCACAAACAATATCTTTATCAGAACGGCAGAATGAGTAGTTTCCACTCACTCACGAGCTTCTCCAGCGTCCAGGCGGCGTTTGCCGGGCTCGTGGAGGGCAGTCTGACTGCTTCGCGTCCGGTTACGGGCAGCAGAAAGCGGTCGTACAGTTCTGCCGCCTTGTTTCCGTTACAGAAGACGGCCCTTATGGGAGCCGCTTTCAGTATGCGGTGTATGTCGTTGGGCGCGGCGTTCTTTATGGAAGCGTCAGATGAGCCCGTTATTTCGCAGCTGGCAATCACATCCCAGAGCGCGACATGATTTCTGAGCAGGAACGACTTCTTGTCTTCAACGGATGCGCCATCTTCCAGCAGGCGGGCGAATGCCTCATCTTCACACACGGCAGCCATCACTTTCCAGAAGCGGTTCTGCGGGTGCCCGTAAAAGAACTGCATCTCGCGTGACTTTACGGAAGGAAAGCTTCCCAGAATGAGGATGCGCGAATCTGAATCATAAACAGGCTCAAACGGATGTACGGTCATTAAAAAGCACCTGTTAAAGGAAGATACTCATATAAAAAGGAATGCTGAAAACATCTTTGTCTTTTCCTAAGTCTTTTGTGTAGATAAGGTATTTATGTAGTATACGGGAGGAATATTTTGTTGAAAAGGCATCAAGAGACGCGTGGGTTTTGTATCCCGATGATTTAATCTCAATTGGACAGATTTTGTTTTCCCGGGCAAGAAGGAAATCCACCTCATAATTATGACGCGATTTTTCATTGAGGAATGTGTAATAAATCAGATTATTGCCATTTGCCTTCAGAATCTGGGCAATAACATTTTCATACAGATAGCCAAGGTTTACCTCAAGTTTATCACTAAGCATTTTTTCATATATGATGTTTTCAGTAAAATCTCTGTCTTCAAAAAGCATTGTAGTGAAAAGTCCTGTGTCGCAAACGAACATTTTGAACTTTTCCAGGTCTTTTGTCCTGGTCAAACCAGTATTCGGATCATTTGAGCAGTATGAAACAAGAACGGTTTTTGAGTTTTCCATTTCAGAAATAAGTTCCAGTACTGTTTCGCTTCGTTGATTTGAAAGAACCGATGAGACCTGATATCTTGAAGCATTTGATTCAAGCTGGGAAGGAATTGCCTTGAATAGCATTGAGGCTTTCCCTGTTGGATCAATTTTCATGAAATCTTCCCTATATAATTTCAGGATTTTTCTTTTTTCTTCATCAACCAGGCGCATGTTGTTTGTTTCTAAATATGTGTTTACAGCTTTTGGCATGCCTCCAACAAGCATATAGAGCCGGAAATCCCTCATCATCTTCCTGTTGATATCGTCGCCCAACGGCTTGTATTCCTTGAAGAATGAATGCAATAAAGGAATTGTTGTTGTGTCCCCAAGCGCCCAGCGGAATTCTTCGTAATCCATGGGATACATCTGCAGGGACTCTTCTTCGCTGGGTATCAGTATGTCCTGTACATTTTTCTTTATGGAAATTAATGAGCCCGTTTCAATATAGTCGTATTTGTGGTCTTGAACCAAATGTTTGATGGCCTGTCGTGCTTTTGGACAGAACTGAACTTCGTCAAAAATAATCAGACTGTTTCTTTCGTGCAGATCAATTTTAAATAAAAGCTGGAGCTGCATGAAAAGGAAATTCAAATCTGAGATATCGTCAAAAAGGGAAAAGACTGCTTTTGGAGCCTTTGTAAAATCTATAAGGATATATGATTCATATTCATTTTTTGCAAATTCTTCGACTATTGTAGATTTTCCAATTCGTCGTGCACCCTCAATCAAAAGTGCAGAGTTACCATCAGATTCTTTTTTCCATTGCAGCAGCCGGTCATAAATCTTCCGTTTGAAAATCATATAAACCTCAAAATCGTTAAATGTATATACGTATAATACAACAAAATCGTTATTTTCACAACTAAGTAAAATTGCAAATTCGTAAATTTTAATACTGCAGGAAGCACAAAAAAAGGACTGCTCTAAGAGCAGTCCTTTTTAGTCTCAATTTAAGCCGTCAGCTTACTTTGACAGGCGTGCCTCGAGGTCGTCGAGACATGCTGTAAGTTCTTTTGGCAGGTGAGCGCCGAACTTCGGGTAGTGGTTCTCACGGATATCCTTAACTTCCTTCAGCCAGCCAGCCTGGTCAACCTTGAGGATTTCAGGCAGTGTCTTCTTGTAGTATTCTGGAAGTCCGTCAGTGTTGATTGCACCGTCTTTTGGCATGAAGCCGATTGGTGTATCAACTGCATTGTCCTTGCCGTCGCAGCGGTCGAAAATCCATGCGAGAACGCGTGAGTTGTCGCCGTATCCTGGCCACATGAATCCACCTGGCAGGTCTGCGTTGTTGTCGTCCTTGCGGAACCAGTTGACGTAGAAGATTTTTGGAAGCTTGTCCTGATCCTTTGCAGCGTTTCCAACATCAATCCAGTGCTGGAAGTAGTCACCCATGTTGTATCCGCAGAATGGCAGGATTGCGAATGGGTCGCGGCGGATCTTACCAACTTCAGCAGCATTGATTGTTGAAGCAGCTGTGATCTCTGAACCAACGATTGATCCGAGGAATACACCGTGTGCCCAGTTGCGGCTCTGGTGTACCAGAGGAACTGTTGACGGGCGGCGTCCACCGAAGAGGATAGCAGAGATAGGTACACCTTTTGGATCTTCCCACTCTGGAGCGATACATGGGCACTGTGCAGCTGGTGCTGTGAAGCGTGCATTTGGATGAGCGAACTCTTCTCCCTTTGGTGACTTGTCCTTTGGAAGTGCGTCGCGTGTGTTTCCCTTCCAGTCAACAAGCTTGCCGTTTGCAGGGTAACCGATCTGCTCCCACCAGACATCGTTGTCTTCTGTAAGTGCACAGTTTGTGAAGATTGTGTTCTTTGAAGCTGAAATAAGAGCGTTCTTGTTTGACTGATCTGCTGTTCCCGGTGCAACACCGAAGAAACCTGCTTCTGGGTTGATAGCGTAGAGGCGTCCGTCATCGCCGAACTTCATCCATGCAATATCATCACCGATTGTCTCAACCTTCCAGCCTGGAATTGTCGGGATAAGCATAGCGAGGTTTGTCTTTCCACATGCTGATGGGAAAGCACCAGTTACGTACTTGACCTTTCCTTCCGGGTTTGTGAGCTTCAGGATGAGCATGTGCTCAGCGAGCCAGCCTTCTTCCTTAGCAAGAACTGTTGCAATGCGGAGAGCGAAGCACTTCTTTCCGAGAAGAGCGTTTCCACCGTAACCTGAACCGTATGACCAGATGAGGTGTTCTTCAGGGAACTGTGAAATGTACTTGTGCTCAACGTCAGCGCAAGGCCAGATGCCGCCGTCTGTCTCGCCATTGTTGAGTGGCTTACCGACTGAGTGGAGGCAAGGAACGAAATCGCCGTCAGCTCCGATTACATCGAGAACCTTCTTGCCGGCGCGTGTCATGATATCCATGTTCAGAACAACGTATTCTGAGTCTGTAATTTCAATACCGTTCTTTGAAATTGGAGATCCGAGAGGACCCATGCAGAAAGGAATGACGTACATTGTGCGGCCATGCATACAGCCTGTGTACAGTCCCTGCATTGTTGGTTTCAGTTCTTTTGGATCGATCCAGTGGTTTGTTGGACCTGCATCTTCTTCTTTTACAGAAGAAATGAATGTACGGCCTTCAACACGTGCAACGTCTGAAGGAAGTGAACGGAACAGGAAGCAGTTTGGCTTCTTCTCCGGGTTGAGAGGTGTAGCAAGACCTGCTTTAACGCATTTCTGCATCAGGCGGTCATACTCTTCTGTTGAACCGTCACAGACGTAAATTTCGTCTGGTTCACACATCTTTGCACATTCTTCGACCCATGCCTTGATTTTGGCATTCTTGATGTCATTGATTGTCATCGGAAAATCTCCTTGCTTAAGTATGTATTACCGTTGCCGGACAAAAACGGCTACGGCACACTAACATTGTGATTACTTTATAAGATAATGAATTCAAGGGGATTATTCAACAGTCTGAGGCTATTTCGTATAATTATGCGTTAATGTCGAAAATTATACCGGTTTCAGGGATTGGAGCACCTGGCAGTGCGTATGGCTTTGATTCGGCGAGGGCGATTGCATCCTTGATTCTTGACTGAAGATCAGTAATCATGTTGTCGACCTGCTTTTCCGTCATGCCAAGATCATCTTCTGAAACACCGGATACTGGCGGTATCTGCTTCATGTTCACAAGCTGGTTGATCAGACGGTTAAGGATTTCAACCTTGTCTATGTCAACGCCTTCCTGGCCGTCTGTTACTGCAACGCCCTGAACGTGCTCGAACTGGGAGTAGGCAACCATTGAAGGAGAGACAGGGACGACAATCTTTCCTGAACCTACGTTGTTTGAAACATAGTTCGTGTAGGTTGATGCGTTCATGTTTGAAATTCCAGACATCATAATGGCAGCCTCCTTGTGAAGTCTTAAAGACGCAGTACGCCTTCCACTTTCATTTTCGGAGTTCTGTAGAAAAAGTTTAGGGATTAGAAATACTGCTTGTTCCAGACGGTCAGTCTGTCTTCAAGTGATTGCGGGTTATTTTCTGCCGTGGTGTCTGTAGCCTCAATCAGATAGGGGAGTACGACCTGTTCCTTGATGCTGCCCCATCTGTCGGGAAGTGTATTGGGAATTACCAGTTCAGATTCCTGTGGAAGATTGCCCAGCAGCATCGGGTAGAAAATCGGGAATACCTGCTCGTTTACCGTCTTCAGTGATGAGAAGCCGCCACATATGCCGAATGAGTCTGAAACGTAGTTGAGCTTGCGTGTCCATTCAAGAATCTGTTTCTGATTGTCAGCATTGAGCAGCCAGAGGATGAATGCCTCTCCCTCGCGTTTCTTGTGTGAATCCTTGTAAAGGCCGATGAAAATGACCGTGTCTTCAATCGGTGTCTTTTCGTTCTGCTGCAGCCAGCGGTAATCTATGTTCTGCAGTTTTTCCGGGGCTTTCGAGAAGAGGACGTTGCTTGTCGTGTATGCGAACAGACTGTCTCCCTGCGTTATCCATTTGAGGCTCGGAATGTTCAGGTACTTGAACTGATAGTCCTGTTCTGCAGTTGTTGACGTGTTCCATTCTGATGTCCAGTTTTTCAGATACGTGACCGTCGAATTGAGTGCCAGATTATCCCAGATGATGCTGCCGGCATGTTCCTGGAATGAAATTCCTTTGAGTTTTGCAGCAGTGTACAGGAACGCGCTGTCCCATACCGGAGCGAATCCCATGCGGGTGTAAACGCCGTTCTCATTCTGAACGTTGAATGAAGCTGCCGCGTCACGTATTTCATCAAGAGAAAGTGAATACGGGTCAGGAATGAGGTGTTCGTTATCAGTCGAGAAAATTACTGCCGGCATGTTGAAACTGATTGGCAGCATGTACTGCTTGTCAACGGAAAAGCCCATTTCAGTAATCGGTCCGTAGAAATCGCTTTTTGCGAGATTCTGTTCCTGGAAAAGATAGTCGAGTGGAAGCAGATACTGGCAGGCGTTGTTGTTGCGGTTTGCAGAACCGATAATCAGGTCCGGCTTTTTCTCGTCCTTTGCGGGAGGCAGTGCACTGTACGGATTTTCCTTATACAGGACAACTGCCTGAATGTCAGTCTGGGCAGCGTTGAAGAGTTCCACGTAGCTTGCCAACTCGGCATTTTCTGTCCATATGACAAGCGGTTCTGCTGTTTTCTTACATGAAACAGCCAGAAAAAGCAGTGTCAGGATGAGTGAGAGTGTAAGTGTTTTTTTTATGCCGTTATTTTTCTGCAAGCTCATGTGCAACAGTGTACACAGCGTCAAAAACTACGTCAATATCGCGTTTGTCGAGGCTTGAGAATGCTATGCGCAGGTGGTTCGCGTCAATGGCTATCGTACCGATTCCCTGTTCATGAAGCAGTTTCTGTCTGAGCTCTTCTGCATTGATTCCGTAGCAGGTGAAACTCATGAAATAACCTGAGTTGAACGGCTGCGGAACGAGAACCTTGTCATCCTCGTGTCTGTTGACGGCGGCACGTGCACGGCGGTAGCGGCCTTCAAGAATGTCGCGGAACTTCTTCTTGTTGGCGCCGAGTGTCGGGCTGGTGAACGCCTTGAGCAGAATTGACTGTGCAGGTGTGTTGCAGCTTGAAACTGACGAGCGGATGATGCCCATGAGTTTCTTTTGCAGTGCCTCGTAGTGTGCTTCTGTCAGTCCCTTGCCTGCGAATGTCATGAAGCCGCAGCGGAAGCCCCATACGTAGTCTTCCTTTGTCGGGCCGTCAATCTTAATGGCTGCGACATTTTCGTGCAGGTCAGCAACGTATGCAAACAGAGATTCCTTTGCTGCTTCCGGCTCGTAGTTAAGGCCGAAGTATGCATCATCACAGCAGACGAGGAACTTTACGCCCTTTTCTGCATGTCCCTTGATGATGGCGCAGATCTGCTGCATCTCGTTTTCAGTTGCTGTATATCCTGATGGATTCTGCGGGAAGTTCAGCAGAATGCGCACCTTTCCTGTCTTTGCTTCTTCATCAACGACTTTCTTGAATCCGTCCATGTTGAAGCCGCCTTCGAAAGCGTTTCCCCAGAACATCGGGAACAGCTTTACGTGGGCGTTGCGGCGTGTCTCAACAATGAGCGAGTAGTTGTCCCATGAAGGGTCTCCTGCAATCAGGTTGTCGCCTTCTGAAAGGAACAGGTCAGAGATGTATGAAATGCCTGCTGTAAGTCCCGGGACTACTACCGGCAGAGAAAAGCCCTTTGTTTCTAGTGACGGATTTTTAGCAAGAATTTTTTCTTTCCAGACCTGGCGGAGTGCGGCGTTTCCGGCAGTCGGTGAGTATGCGACGCTTTCTTCAGGTGAAAGACCCGGCAGATGAGCCTGGATTTCAGGAAGCTCAACAGGGTGCTTGTCGTTTACGGTAGTACCGATTGTTGCGTTTGCACGCCAGCCGTGCTTGCGGGCTTCACCGCCCTGAGAGATGATGCCACGTGGAAAGAACATGCGTTCTCCCATGTCTGAGAAAAGTGCCTTGAAGCTTGTGCCTTCAAGAGCTGTATTCAATTCTTGCGCTAATACGTTAATCATGGTACTGTAATAGTACAGAATAGGCGTTTTAGTGTCAATTCTGATATGCATAAATATGCGT
>JAZUFS010000241.1:0-2407 GCA_045640805.1 Treponemataceae bacterium | reverse complement strand
CTTAGAGAAAAAACTGCCTTCATTTTTTCCCTAAAGGAATCGGAATAGTCTTTAGAAGAATTCCATAATTTGCTAAATGATTTTCTAAAGTCACTATCTTCAGGTGTATTTCCCTTCATGACTGGTATTGGACTCGTATGTCCGCTTGTCGTGCCAAAAAGAGCTGCATCTATCGTTGTTGTCCCAATGAAGTATGATGTTCTTTTCGCTGTAATCAGACTATAGGGAATACTGTTACATCTCCGGATAACAACTTTTTTATCATTAAAAAACTCACTAATCGCAGTAATAGAATCCCAATTCTTAATTCTGTCTTCCACGGAGCATTCAAAATCTTTATCCCAATAATCAGATATACTCTCTGAAGTCAACAGTATTCTAATTTCGTTTATTCTATCCCTTGTATTATTAAGTAATTTTACTAACGAAAGGATTGAAAAGTTGTTTGTCTGGATACATAAGATATCATTATCACTTATAACGGTTTCAAAATCATCAATCAAAGATACATTAAAAAGAGGTGTCATCGTTATTCCCTTCTTCATTATTGCATGGTTTAAATTACCAGGCAACTTTTTTTTCTTCGCTCATAAACACGTTTAATTCTGAATATAAGCTATTCCACTAAATCGCCAACTGTAGCATAAATTGTCGATTCGTATAAATGCTCCTATATTCAAGTCAACACAAAGGAGGAGTGCCATGACAGAAAACCAGCTTCATGACCTGATATACGGAGCTGCAATTGGCGATGCGCTGGGAAATCCGGTGCAGTTTTATCCGCGGGAGAAGGTGAAAGACCATCCCGTAACTGATATGATTGCAGGCGGGTTTTTCAAGAAGCCGGCCGGGACCTGGACTGATGATACCAGCATGCTGCTCTGCCTGGTTGCAAGTTTGGCAGCAAAGGGAACACTTGATTATACGGATGTCATGATCCGTTTCAAAAACTGGCTTGAACGTGCTGATTACACCCCTGAAGATTATGCCTTTGATGTCGGTCAGACGTGTCTTGAAGCCATAGAAAAGTTCTCCAGGAAAACGCCACCGCTTGAATGCGGGGGTTCTACTGAATGGAAAAACGGCAACGGCTCTCTCATGCGGATAGCCCCTCTCGTCTTCTATCTGGTAAAAGAGTCTGAAAAGCACGGCGGTCCTGCTCTGCTCTTCAAGGACGATTGGGCTTTTCTGGTTGTACATGAAGTCTCCTCGCTGACTCACGCACATCCGGTTGCGTGCCTTGGCTGCTCAATATACATAAGGCTTCTGCTTGAAATACTGCGTTCTTCCGTTGACTTTACAGATACACCTGATTCACGTACTGTCGTTAAAATGCTGACCGGCCCCGTTTTTGAAGACATTACCAATTTTGTAAGCAATCACCCGGAATACCACGATGCATTCTCACGCTATAGCCGCATATTTGAACCAGGTTTTGCGGCTCTCCCAGAAGAAGAAATTGAAAGTACCGGTTATGTTGTCCACACTCTTGAAGCAGCTCTCTGGAGTTTCCTTACGACTACCTCTTTTGAAGAATGCCTGCTGAAAGCTGTAAATCTTGGCCATGACGCAGACTCTGTCGGTGCTGTAGCCGGTGCACTTGCAGGCTTGTTCTATGCTGCATCAGGATGTGCAATTCCTGAGTGCTGGCTTGAGACTGTACGCGGAAAAGATATTATTAACCCGCTGGTAAAGGCCTTCAACATGCGGTTCACAACTCCAGCTGATGAGTAGGATATGTTTCACGTAAAGTTACATTCAAAAAAACTCATTTTTCCGATAAAAACGCCCGCACTCAGCGTATAATATATATATGACCTCACAAAGTGAACTTGAACATCTTCTCAAAAAGCATTTCGGCTACGACAATTTCAGAGCCGGCCAGCTGGACATCATCAACTCAGTGCTTTCGGGCGCAGACACGCTTGCCGTCATGCCTACCGGCGGCGGCAAAAGCATGTGTTACCAGATTCCCGCGCTCGTATTCCCGGGCCTTACTGTCGTCATCTCGCCGCTCATCGCGCTCATGCAGGACCAGGTTGCCCAGCTTGATGAAGTGGACGTTCCGTCGCTTTTCTTAAACAGTTCGCTTGAATGGGAGCAGTACGCCGCCAACATGGACCGCATCAGAAGCGGCGAGATAAAACTGTTGTACTGCGCCCCGGAAACGCTCGTAACAGAACGCCTTCAAAAACTGCTTGCTTCAGTCACCGTTTCCTGCTTCACCGTAGATGAAGCACACTGCATTTCCGAATGGGGACACGACTTCCGCGAAGAATACCGCCGCATTGCAGAAATCCGTGCGCGCTTTCCTGACGCCGTGTGCCTTGCGCTTACGGCAACAGCAACAGAGCGTGTCCGCTCTGACATAAAGACATCGCTCAAACTGGGCGCACTGCCCCACGCA
>JAZUFS010000240.1:0-5227 GCA_045640805.1 Treponemataceae bacterium | reverse complement strand
CTTAACAGCGTCTCCTTCCTCGTACTTACCATATCCGACACCGTCCATGATGACCAGGACAACCGGACCACGACGACCCTGCCATGCGGGGTTCTTCTTCAAAGCGTGCATCGTATCTGCCATTGTATTCTCCATCCGGGCGCCTCAGAAAAGCGGATTGCCTGACGCACCCTGTTAAATATATGCTGATTGCCTCACGCGACAAGCTGTCTCTTATAGAAAAAAGCTTGCACGTGCAGTTTGAATATAGCAAGTTTCGCGAGCTTGGGCAATGTAGGCACACGCGCAAAACACACACAGGAAAGTTTGCTTTAAACTGATTTTGACACTTCCCCGCGTGCAGCATCGCCATTATTATGAACTCATAAGATCTTAGGAAAGGACGTTCCAAAAAGGCAGGATTACGCAGCCGGAGCTGCTCTGCCAGCCAACTTTTTTGGAGGACACTATGGAAAACATGAAAAATGCGGAGAATATGCATCCGCTTACGAAATGGGTAATCGACAGAATCAGGAAGGATTATAAAGACGATATTGCGCTTCTTATTGGCATTAAGGGGCATTCCACAAACGGCGACGGTCATGGCGAGTGCTTTGATTTCTTTGTGCCGGCAACAGAGCGCGGAAATGAGCTTTCTGAAACGTTCATCATTGACGGCGTGGGCCATGACCTGTATCCGCGTTCATGGGAGCGCCTTGAAAACTCGGTGAACCTTGATAACATGCCGCTGCTGCTTGACCAGGCGACCATTCTGTACGCACGCAGTGAAGAAGACGCTTCCCGCTTTGAAGATTTGAGGAAGCGCATGACAGCCAACCTGAACGACGACACCTTTGTGTACGGCAAGGCGCTTGAGTGCATGGACAAGGCGCTTGAAATTTACCGTTCGCTTATTTTTGAAGAAAAGCTCTACCGCGTACGGTCAGAGGCAGATTTCATCCACTACAACCTGTCACGGGCGGTCGCGTTTCTGAACCACACGTACGCCGAATCGCCAATGTACAGCGAACATCAGGCGTACAGCGGCGAAAAAGAAAGCCGCATGTACAGCTGCCCTGATATGCAGATTGTGCCCGACGGCTTTTTCGCCAACGCGCGCAGACTGCTTGAAGGAACTGATGTTGCTGCCCTGAAGGAGACGGTACTCGCACTTCTGAAGACGACACGGAGCTTCATTCTTGAGCGGAAACCTGCCGAGTCCGCAGACTCAGCAGCAGGCACAGACGCCGTAAACGCAGCATCTGGCGGGGGCGTTGATTTTCAGGGGCTTGCTGACTGGTATCAGGAAATGAGCCTGACCTGGCGGCGCATCCGCTGGTTCTGCGCGAACGGCATGACTGAAAAAGCGTACACCGACGCATGCTACCTGCAGGAGGAGTTCCTGAACATTGCCGAGGAGTTCAGGATTGAAGAGCTGAATCTGCTCGACTCGTTCGACAGGAACAACCTTCCGCTGCTTGCAGACAGAAGCAATCAGCTTGAAAAAACTATCCAGGGCATTCTCGCTGACCACGGAATCAAAATAAACTCCTACAGCTCTGTAGAAGCGTTTCTGGCAGCGCGCGGATAAGGGGATGAAGCGTGAAGTATCGTAACGCAAACGATATTTTCCCCGACGAACTGCTGGCTGAAATCCAGAAGTATTCGTCGGGGGAATTGATTTACATTCCCGAATCTGCAGCAGCGAAAAAGGGATGGGGCGAAAAGTCAGGCTCGCGCGATTTCTACGTTAAGCGGAATGCCGAAATCCGCCGGAAGCATCAGGAGGGAAAGAACATTGCCGAACTTGCGGATGAGTTCGCCCTCTCGATGGACTCAATCCGCCGTATTCTGTACCGCTAGATGAACGGCGGTCTGTCACGCGCGTTTTTATGCCGGCGGCATGCTTCACAAGGCATCTGAGCGTACGGCGGACGGAAGCGCGCGTCTTTCCTTCAAGCAGGAACAGCG
Source organism: Treponemataceae bacterium (assembly GCA_045640805.1). Lineage (GTDB taxonomy): Bacteria > Spirochaetota > Spirochaetia > Treponematales > Treponemataceae > Treponema_I. Next base: position 3,277 of record JAZUFS010000240.1, on the reverse strand, counting down.
CTTTCAGCATGTTGGGCAGCGTAACCTTCCAGTTTGAGGCAAGTTCAGCACCCGTCTCTGCCGACGACTGCCGCAGAATGCCGAATACAGTTTCCACAAACACGCGCTTCTGCTCTGTCTCAAGTTCGTTAAGCCAGCCGTTCGCTGCCTGCCCTATTTTCAGACTTGCTTCATCAAGTTCAGGCAACGTTTCAAGGCCGCGCGGCTCTACCTGCCAGTTCAGGGGATAATGCTGGAACATGCCCTTCCCGGTGCTTTTGACGACCGTGTAGCGGCAGCTGTTGGTAAAAAGCATGCCGACGACAGAAAGACGCGGCTTGAAGTTTCGTATGCGGCCGGCAACTGCACGGTATCCTGCAGAATCGAAAAAGTCTGCCTTGAAACCGGGACCGTCAAAGTTCCAGATGCCCGACAGCCGCGTCTGCACTTCAGAAGGTGCATGTGCCGAAGCGTACAGGGCAAGGTTGCCGCCCTTGGAATGACCGCCCACCCGGATGTTACCTGAAAGTCCCGCAGCAGCATTCAGGTAGATGAGTGCATCCGTCTGAGCCGGCACAACGTCCTTCCAGCCCATGTTGAAGTTTTCCTGCCAGCCGACAATCATGGCATCCGTTCCAGAATACGCAAGAAAAGAGGAGTTGTCCGGCAGCGTGAACGTAAGCGCCGAAAACTGCTCTTCTTTTTCCATGTCGATGATATGCCGGCAGCCTGACACGCGGAGAGCGCCAAAACGTAGCGTCTGCCCTGCAACAAGAAGAAGTTCTTTCGTCTGTTCTGTGAAAAAACGCTTGTAAAAAGCAGAACCGGTACACTCAAGCTCCGTCAACGTTTTCGTTGCTTCGGCAAGGGCCGGGCCGTTCCGGGAAAATGCGGCAGGCACTGCATCCGAGTAATCAATGTACGCAAGCTGGCAGAGAATAAGCGCATCTGCATCATTGAAGGGAACTTCGGCAAAGCTCAGGTCCCCGCGCCAGAAAAGATAGTCGAATAAATCAGCCACAGCACACCTCCGGCCGTCTGCAAGAGAAAGCGGCTCATCACTAGAAAGATACTGACGGATGTAACCAGGCGGCAAATGCCCACACACACAACATCATAATTCATCCCCCATCTTGATAAATCTTTTCTTTCCCATTCTCTGTTCTTGATTTATGATTAGTCAGTAACTACACCATTAACAGGATGGACACACATGACTGAAGCTAAAGAATGGAAGAAAATGCCGGAACGCGTCATTACTCATGCTGGCGTAAAGAAACTCATCTGTTTACTATTTGCCGGGATACTTCTCACCAACGTATTCTGCGAAGAGCTTTCCGGAACGATTACCAGCAGCCGCACCCTCACTGACTCCTACAACAGGATCAACCCGGGCGAGACCGTAATCGTTAAAAGCGGCGTAACGCTCATCCTGGATAACGATCTTGAGAACTGGGGAACGCTTATCATAGAAAAGGGTGCTTCCTTCAAAGCCTCTAAAGATGGCGCGGGATTCATTGAATTTCACCAGAATGCCGTAATTACCGGCGTTGATTTCTACTACAAAATCATTGGCCCTGATGGTTCTGCCGGCACGTTCAAGATTCCGACCCCGATTGATGAAATCTGTAAGGGCAATAATCAGAGTGCAAAAGATTACATCGTGAACAGACGTTTTTGCTGGAGTGAGGAGCTCAACGGCTGGGTTCCCAAGAACAAGGCTGTAATGAGGGGAAATCCGTTCAACGATCCTGCTCTGGATAAGTGGCCCCAGGTCTGGGATACCTCAAAAACCGTTGATAGCGTTGGCGTACGAAATGCGTCACTCTTAATCAAGAAGAATGTAAACATCCTTCTTGGAGACAAGTGCCCTGATTTCATTGAAGTAGAAGATTCTATCACCGTTGAAGCAGGCGGCTCTTTTAAGGCACATCATACAAGGATTCAGATACAGCGCTTCTGTAAAGTTACCGGGCTTCCCTTGTACTGCCGTTCTGCTGACAGGAAACTGTATAAAATCTTAAGTCTTGATAAGCTTTGGGAAATGGACGCATTCCGTTCACCTGACATAGTAATTGAATATGACAGTACCCTTGATGGCTGGATATACTCATTTACCATCGATACAAACAGCTATAACAAGACTGAAATGGCAACCTTCAACACTGCAGTTGAACTGATGTAAGGAGGCAGCGCCTCTTTCGCAAAAAAAAGCGCCGCAAGGATGCGGCGCCGTAAGCGTCTAATCGCGAGAAGAGTGCATCGCACGCTTATCGTCAATTTCAAAATGCCATGGAGGGCATGCGGCTGCCTTGGTCAGCGGTCTGAACTGTTGCAGCGTCGCCGCAGCCGGGCACGAGCTACACTCGTGCGACTAATGTCATGCCTGTAATGCTGTTACTGCTACTGTTGCGACGATGTCGTCTACATTGCAGCCGCGTGACAGGTCGTTGAGTGGCTTTGCGAAGCCCTGGCATACAGGACCGATTGCCATCCAGCCGCCCATGCGCTGGCAGATCTTGTAGCCGATGTTACCTGCGTGGATGTTCGGGAAGATGAAGACGTTTGCGTGGCCGGCAACCTTGCTGCCAGGAGCCTTGAGCTCGCCGACTTCAGGAGCGACAGCAGCGTCGAACTGGAACTCGCCGTCAATTGCGAGCTCTGGATGTGCTTCCTGTGTAATCTTGAGTGCTTCCTGCATCTTTGGAACTGACTTCAGATACTTGTCGTCGTTGCCGCTTCCCTTTGTTGAGAATGAAAGCATTGCAAGGCGTGGGTCAATGCCGCCGATCTTCTTTGCTGTGTCAGCTGTTGCAACTGCAATGTCGCACAGCTCTTCTGCTGTTGGCTCAATGCAGAGTGCGCAGTCAGCGAACAGGGCAACTCCCTCTGGAACGTACTTGTTGCCGCCTTCCGGAGCGACCATGATGAAGCATGATGAAACTGTCTTGATTCCAGGAGCTGTCTTGATGACCTGCAGTCCCGGGCGGATTGTGTTTGCTGTTGAGTGGCATGCGCCTGAAACGAAACCGTCTGCATCACCTGCCTTCAGAATGAGGGCGCCGAACATTGTGCGGTCTTTGCAGATATAAGCCTTTGCAGCGGCAACATCAGCGTATTCAGGAAGACCAGTCTTCTTGTTGATTTTGCCTTCGCGGGCCTTGTACAGGATTTCAGCATATTTGTCTGCATCTGCGCTTGTTGCAGGGTCTACAAGCTTTACGCCTGACAGGTCTACGTCAGGAGCAACTTTCTTGCATTCTTCTTCAGTACCGAGCAGGATAATCTTTGCAATCCC
>JAZUFS010000239.1:0-2284 GCA_045640805.1 Treponemataceae bacterium | reverse complement strand
GGCTCAGGAAAGGACCCGGAACGGGAACAGACAGCCTTGGAACATATTCAATCAACACGACATTCACCATTCTTGAAAACAGCGAAGTGAAGCAGACAATAGACGGCGTGACATCTGAATGGATAAAAGTGCGGCTGAATGACGGAATCGAAGGCTACTTTTACGGACAATACGTAAGCGAAAAATAAGAAAGGAATACTGATGAATATGAAAAAGTTGATTGTACTGTTTTTTGTGTGCCTTGTGTGTGCGGCTCTGGTGGCTGAGGATTATCCGTTTGTAAAATTATTAGAACTAGAGAATTCAAGTGAAGAAGGCAAGCTGTACATTAAAAAACAGGATCCAGAAGAGGATAAAGTATCTGGAAGTGGCATAAAGTTTGATTCATTAGGAAATGCCTATATGATTCAAAGCGATACAGACAGCATGTATACTTTTGATATATCAAATGGTAATACAGTATTCCTTCATGATTTGAAATTTCTGGAATGGGAAGGTTTTAATTCAGCAACAGAAAATTCTTATTTTTTTAGTGGTGGATATGGAAGGGCGAAATTAGTTGACAAAAACTTCAATATGGTATTTAAAGTCAGAATGCTTGACTGGCCAATGAGGCTGGACACAGTAAATGCCTATTACGATGAGCAGTGCGATGTCCTGTTCTTCCGTGACAGTAAAAGCAACCTGTACAGCATAGAGCACCCATCTATGGATGAAGCAGAGAACAAGGCGAACTTCAAGGGACCAACCGAGACGATAGAAATGCTGAACAGCGGGAAATATGCTCCGCATCTGACGACAAAGAATAACTCTCTTTGGATTGATGGATTGAGTTATTATTGGCCTGGGAAAAAAATAAATAAAATATGTTATCAATATGTTGATGAATCAAGCATCACTATTTTTGTACCTGACAATACTGTGCGTTTTGATTTCCGCTCCCCCGACGAACAGATTGAATCCATCGAAATCCATCCATGCGGCGACATCTACGTACTTCGTATGAACTGGAACACCAACACCCACATCCTGTACCGCGTGGAAAACACGTGGGACCCAGAGTGGCGTGCCTCCTGGTACGCCGAGCACTCTGATGCACCGGGTAAAGAGCTTCCATCAGGAAATGGATCTCAAGCTGCGGCAACTACAGTCCGTACGGGCTATCTGAATGACGACCGCATAAGGCTCAGGAAAGGACCCGGAACGGGAACAGACAGCCTTGGAACATATTCAATCAACACGACATTCACCATTCTTGAAAACAGCGGAGTGAAGCAGACCATAGACGGCGTTACAGATGAATGGATAAAGGTTCGCCTTTCAGACGGGACAGAAGGCTACTTTTACGGTCAGTACGTAAGTGAAAAATAGAGCGGCCGGAGCACCGCGCAAAACTTGCCTGAATGATACAGGCACTGGAAGCGGCGGCGGTTACTTGTAATTGAACATTACAACTACTGGTACATGGTCAGTAACAGATAAGCTCAAAAGCACCCAGCGTCTCAAAGTCTGCCGGATTTCCGGTAATTACTTTTGAGACGCCCGCCTGTGCGTACGCTGCGGCCATTGCCGTGTCGTTAATGCGCTTACGTCCCAGTTCGTGCATGGACATCCAGAGTAACTGGTGCTTCAATGAATCATCGTCGGAATAGACGACTTTCACGCGTTCCTGATCAAGCCAGAACCAGCAGCGCTCAATTGCTTTTTCCATGGGAACGGCGTGCAGGAACCGCTTTTCATCAGTGATGACGTGCAGGAACTCATTGAAGACATGACTGAAGATGACAAGCTGTGTGTTCTTTTCTGCGCGCCACTCGTTGAAAATGCGGACTGCGCGTTCATGTCGCGGAGATTCAAGAATCTCAAGATCAATCAGAAATGTCGTATCAATGCCAGTCATAACCACCGCCTGACATCTCATCCTGAATATCGCTGCTCATCCAGTCCGGGGCGTCTCTTTTCAATCCGCCGACAGAAAGTGGCTGCCAGTCATCGAGCGAGTTGCTTTTCTTTTGTGTTGCCAGATACGAATCCATCGCCTTTCTGATTAAATCTGCAGTGTTGCAGTTCTGCTGTTTTGACATGTGCTGAAACGCCATGTACTCCAGTTCATCGAGATAAAGGGAAACCAGTTTCTTTTGTGCGAGTGCCATGATTTTAGTATATATATACAGCATATATATGTCAAGAAAAGTTATTGGTGACTACAGAACCGTCCCCTGGTTCACGCCGGTTCACGATTTTCATGTTATAATGCCGGTAAGAGGAGTGTGCGTATGGAACG
>JAZUFS010000238.1:0-3602 GCA_045640805.1 Treponemataceae bacterium | reverse complement strand
TGAAAGATGCCGGCATTAAGGAAACTCCCGAAAAGGCACACAAACTCCTTCTCGACACCGGCGTGTGGCCCATCTACAGGAACCCGCATCCCGCACGTCATGGCGTTTCAATGCAATCCGCCACAGACACGCTACCGCATCCGCCTGAAGAAAAGCGGCTCGAACTGACACACATTGCATGGGCAATCGACAGTGAATGGAGCGCCGACCCCGATGACGCCATTGCATTTGAAGCGCCGTACCTGTGGGTGCATATTGCAGACCCTGCCTCGGCAGTACTTCCGGACAGCAAGATTGACATTGCGTCACGTAACCGGGGTGCAACGCTCTACAGCCCGGAAGGCGCGGCCCGCATGCTCGCAGAAGAGGCACTTGAAGACTATGCGCTCGGCCTTTGTGAGCATGAAGGTGGAAAACGCGACGGAAAACCTACCGGCAAAAAGAGCCGCGCGCTTTCATTCCGCATGATGCTTGATGACGCGGGAAACATTACCGACGCAGCTGTTTTCAAGACATTCGTGCACGTTGAGCGGCTCACCTATAAAGAAGCGGATGAGAAGAAGCAGGATGCGTCCCTTGCCCCGCTTTTCGCCATTGCACGCCGCAACATTGAACGGCGTACGTCAAAGGGCGCCGTTAGCATTACGCTGCCAGAAGTTCACATCAGCATTGATGAGGAACACAACGTCATTTTCAGTCCGTCAGAGCATTACGAAAGCTCAGATCTTGTGCGCGAGATGATGCTCCTTGCAGGTGAATCTGCCGCACGCTTTGCCTTCAAGAACCAGATTGCATTCCCGTTCGTAAGCCAGGAAGCTCCTGACATCCCGAAAGACCTGCCGGATGGCCTTGCCGGCCAGTATAAGCTCAGACGCTCAATGAGGAGCCGTTCTGTCGGTGTCACCCCAAGCCAGCACGCAGGACTGGGGCTCGGCATGTACAGCCAGGTGACGAGCCCGCTCCGCCGGTACAGTGATCTCGTGGCGCACCAGCAGCTCAGGTCATTCATTGACGGACGTGACCTTCTTGATAAGGATGAAATGCTCGAGCGGATAAGTGCGGGAGATGCAGCCGCCGGAGCTACAGTCAAGGCAGAACGTGAAAGCAACATGCACTGGACGCTTGTGTATTTCCTGCAGCATCCAGAAAAAACGTACACGGGCATTGTTGTCGAAGTCAGACAGAAACAGGCAGTCGTCCTCATTCCCGAAATTGCGCTTGAAACGGTACTCACACCCGACAGTGCCGTAAACCTGAACGATGAGCTTATCCTCAAAGCCGGCAACATCAACCTGAGTGAACTTTCCGTCACGTTCCAGGAAATCCATTGATTAAATTAAATTGAAATAGATAATTTTTTACTGTATAATATTCAGATATGGCAAAACAAAAGATACCGGCAACACCGTCAATTAAAAGGCTTCCCTCGTATCTGACACTTATCCGTCAGGCAAAAGAAGAAGGACAGAAATATATCTCAGGTACTGCAATCGCAAACGAGCTGCATCTTGAACCGATTCAGGTGCGCAAGGACCTTGCTATCACCGACATAATCGGTAAACCGAAATGCGGCTACCCTGTAGATGACCTCATTCACTCAATTGAGCGCTTTCTCGGATGGGACAAGCAGCGCAATGCTGTCATTGTCGGAGCCGGTAACCTGGCGACCGCACTCACCGGCTATTCAGGTTTCAAACTTCACAAGCTCAATTTCGTCGCTGCCTTTGACACGTCAAAAGACAAAATCGGCACGAGCATTCACTCAGTCCCTGTATATCCGCTTTCAGAATTCGTAAGCAAGGTGCATGAACTTGAGGCGACAATCGCCGTACTGACCGTTCCTTACGAATATGCCCAGGATTGCGCTGACCTTTTTGCACAGTCCGGCATAAAGGCAGTCTGGAATTTCACCAACCGCAAGCTTAAGCTTCCTGACAGTATCGTATGCCAGAAAGAAGATCTTTCATCAGGCTTTGCCATGCTCTGCGTCATGATGAATGATGCAGAAAACGCTGAATAACCATTACACAGCTGATAATCAGAGACTACCATGGCAGAAGACAGGAACGCATATCAGGCAGACTTACTCTTTAACAGGCTTACCAAGCGGTATAAGCATCTGAAGAAATGGGCAAAAAGAACGAACGTGACCTGCTTCCGCGTGTATGACCGTGACATCCCTGAAATTCCGCTTGCCATCGATATTTTTGAGGCAGAAACAGACATGCCGGGTGAACCGGGTGAACTCTATGCCCAGATTGCCCTGTATGAGCGCCCCTACGAAAAGGATGAGGCTGAAGAGGACAGATGGCTTTCATGTATGGCTCAGGCAGTTTCTGACGCGCTCAAGGTGCCCGATTACAACATTGTCACAAAAGTACGAAAACACCAGAAGGGAGATTCTCAGTACGGCAAGATGGATGAGAGGAGTCTTAAGGTAGTAGTCCGTGAACAGGGACAGCGCTTCATCGTGAATTTAAGCGATTATCTTGATACCGGTCTGTTCTTTGACCACCGTCCGCTCCGTCTTCAGGTTCGCACGGATTCAGCAAAAAAGCACGTCCTGAACCTGTTCTGCTATACGGGAGCATTCAGCGTGTACGCAGCTTCAGGACGCGCGGCATCTGTCGATTCAGTTGATCTTTCTGCGACATACCTTAAGTGGGCAGAAGAGAACATGAAGCTCAACGGCCACACGGATGATTCCCGTTACCGTTTTTTCAATGCGGATGTACTGACCTGGCTGTACGACACAAAGAAAGCATTGCTTGAAGGCAGGGACGGCACACACAAATACGACATAATCGTGCTTGATCCGCCGACGTTCAGCAACTCAAAGAAAACAGAAAATACACTCGACATAAACCGTGACTGGCCTGAATTCGTGAACCTGTGCTGCACGCTTCTTTCTAACAGCGGCGTTCTTTACTTCAGTACGAATTCACGCCGTCTGCAGTTCGACGCGGATAAGCTCATGTCGGGTTACAAGGCAGAGGATATCTCAGAAAACACAATTCCCGAAGATTTCAGGAACGCAAAGATTCATCGCTGCTGGAAAATCTCCCACAGTCTCTGAAAAATCCAGCCCATACTTTACCGGCGAGCACACGATTGACATCGACTGGGACGCTAAGGGCATCTGGCTCGACGTGTACGTCAAGGGTACAGTCTTTTTCAACTGTGCAGCAGATTGCTCAGGGAACAGGACTCTCTGAAGAAGAAATACAAGAGCTGAAAAAAACAGAATTGGTAGTCTGAGGATTTAGAGCTGCATGTGAAATGCAGCTCTTTCTTTGTCTGCACACACTCCATATTGACCTAACACCTGCAAAGTCATACAACAGAAGATATGAAGCAGGACATGACGGTCGGAAACCCCGTCGGCATCATACTCAGGTTTTCCATTCCGATTCTTCTTGGAAATCTTTTCCAGAACTTCTATTCCATGGTCGATTCGGTCATTGTGGGCCGTCTTCTTGGAACAAACGCACTTGCGGCTGTCGGCATTACCGGGCCGGTCAACTTTCTTGTCATGGGATTCATTCTGGGGCTCACTTCCGGATACGCGGTCATTACGGCGCAGGCGTTCGGCTCTAAGGATC
>JAZUFS010000237.1:0-15010 GCA_045640805.1 Treponemataceae bacterium | reverse complement strand
TTCTTTACGGTAAGCTTTGCACTCTTAAGGTGATTTTCTGTAATGACACCCTTCAGTGTGTAGCCTGCCTTTGAAAGATATGTTCCGCCCTGAGTGAGTGTTGTCACAGAAACCTGATTACCAGCAGTGTCGTACAGTGAGTTTGCAGTGTTCTGCTCAATTGTGGAAAGAGGCGCAACAGTATCTACTGTGATATCCGCAGTGTAGGCTTCTGTAGTCTGATTTGCAGCGTCTGTCGCAAGGAAATAGACTTCATATACAGCATCTTCAAGGCTATACTTGGTATAGTTATACTGCAGTTCGCCGTTGACAGTCTTTCCCTTATTAATGCCTGCTGTCTTGTCATACAGGGTTTCAAGAGTATTCTCTGTACCTTTCTGGCCATCCTGCAATACACCACCCTTTACAAGCCATGCTTCAATCTTGGTAAGGTTTGCATCTGAAACTGTTGCAGTTGCCGCAATGGTGTTTACATTAAGCGGTGTGTTTGCAGTATAGTTTTTCGGCGTTACAACAGGTTTCTGGGTATCCTGCAGGACTGTCCAGATAATCTGGTCTGCTGCGCGGAATTTATCGTCATTTGCATTAAGTGCTATGGTGTACGTTCCGTCCTTGTTTTCAAACTCAGACTTGCTTGTATAGAACGGAATGGTTACTTCATATTCCTTGTACGGGTCGGCTTGTTTTGTATTATCAACTTTTCCAACCACATTGAAAGAGGATATTCCTACTTTTTCTGCAGTGGCAAGGTCATTGACACTTACTGCACTGCCATCTGATTTTGGCTTGTAAACAGTAATTGTCGGATCCTTAGGATTTGTATCCTTTACGCGGACACGCATTACAAGGTCAATATCACATGATGTAAAGTCGTCAGCTGACTGAACGGTAAGCACCGGCTTCATCTTATCTACGAAAGCCCTAAGTGCAGACTCTGATGTTGTATAGACAACTCTGTTGCCTGCACGGTCTTTTGCAGCAATCCATGCTCTGACATTCTTATCGGCATATGCTGCATCTCTGAAATCTACGTTTGCAGACCAGTTTGATGCACCCTGTGACATAGCCGTCCAGGCTGCCTCATCTGCATCGCTTGCAAATGCAGGCTGCGTATCGTCGAGGGTAATCTTGTAGTAAACGCCGGTAAGTCCTGTTGCCGTTGCGCCGGTAACTGCCTGCACCGGATCACTTGCCGTGACCTTAAGTGCCGCATATGGACTTGCATCCTGTTCAATAACGCCGGTCGGGAATCCGTCACCTGCTGCAATACTGATGGTCGGAAGTGTTGTATCGACAGTGACTGTGCGGTTGTAAGAACGTGTCTTTCCGGCAATATCTGTTATGACAATAGTGAAACTGTTCGTTCCGTCAGCAATGAACATGTTGTCACCGCTGTTTGTACTGCCAACCTTGAACGTAATGCTCCAGTTGTCTTTTTCGACGGCGCCGGCATTTGACTTCTTGCTGTCAATTGCCGTGTTAATCATGCCGCTGACAAGAATCTTTCCGGTAGTACCACCTTCCTTACTGCTCCATGTCTTTTTGATACCTTTAACTGTTGTTGAAACAGTAATTTCATCTATTGCGTTTGTATCCCATGCCTTACCGCCAAGCGTGAATGTCTTTGCAGTATCGCCATTCGTGATGGTACTGTCGTTTCCAATCTTGGTCTCTTCAAGTTCAGGGTCGTTAATATCGAATGAGAATGTAATTGGTGCCGCAGTTGTAGCTTTGTTACCAAGTTTATCTGTTGCCGTTACAATCAGTTTGTATGTACCTTCAGCAGCGAAATTGGCTTCTTTCTTCCATGTGTTACCGGTAATGTCGGCATCACCCTCTCCAACCGGAGTTGGTACTGGAGTTGCTGAAAGGTCCGCATTTATATCGTAATAGGCGTAATGTACGTTCGAAACACCTGCGCCGTCATCATCTGCCGTACCGCGCAGTGTAATTGTTGAAATTGATGAAGACTGGCCGTCTGCCGGTGTCGTAACAAGCAGTGTCGGGACTGTCGTATCTACCTTTACGGTCAGTGTCTTCTGTGTTCTGTTACCTGCATAATCTTCAAGGTCAATGGTAATGAAGTATGAACCGTCGCCGTCAGAACCACCGGTGTATGTCCATTTATATGTACCTGCACCTGCATCCTCAACAGTCCATGTATTTCTGCTGCCAACCGGCTGCTTCATATCCACTTCATTAAGCAACGTAGTGGTGTCTTTCTTTACGGTAAGTTTTGCACTCTTAAGATATTTTTCTGTAAGCGTACCTTCAAGAGTAAAGCCGGTCTTTGACAGGTAAATCGTACCGTTTGTAAGCGTTGTTCCTGATACTTCATTACCTTCTACTGTGTACAGTTTGCTTGAAGAGGTACGGGAAAGCGTCGTTTTAGGAGCTGTCAGGTCAACCGTAATATTCTTTGTCTCTTTTGCTGTTTCCTGATTAGCCTGGTCTTTTGCCACGACATGAGCAACATAGACACCTTCATCAAGTTCATACTGAGTCCAGCTGAATGTTCCGTCTGCCTTACGTTTATTGGTGATATCCTCTGAATCAAGGCCTGTTTCATCTTTTGTAAGCCATGCCGTAACCGATGTCATGTTCGCATCAGTTGCTTTTCCTGAAATAGTAATGGAATTAACATTGATATATGCAGCATTTGCATAACTGTCAATTTCTACTTCCGGAGCCGAAGAGTCCTGCAGAACTTCATGTGCAATCTGGTCTGCAGCACGATTCTTTGCGTCTTTTCCGTTGATGATGACCGTGTACTGTCCGTCAGGAGCAAAGATGTCCGGATTAGATTTGAACGGAATGCGTACCGTATAATCTGTGTAATCAGTTGTTGCGGTACCCTTTTGACCGACATAAATCTTCGTCGTTGCATTCTGGTCATTTGTCTGCTCAACATCAACGCGTGTGTACGGCGTAAGGTCAGAAACATTTCCAACTGCCTTTCCGTCTGCTTTAGGTTTATACACTTCTACAACAGGAACAGTCGGGTTAGTGTCAGTTACGCGGACCGTCAGTTCAAGGTCATGAGCATTTGAACCCTTGTCTTTTGATGTGAAGTTTTCGCCTGAAACAGTCATTACCGGTTTATGCTGGTCAATGAATGTACTGTAAGAAACAGTGCTGACAATCCGGTTGCCTGCGCGGTCTTTTGCTGCAATCCATGCTTTCTGTGACTTATCTGTATCTATGGCGGAGAAGTCAACTGTTGCCGTATAGCCGGCACTGCTCTGACTCATTGCCGTCCAGCCTGTTTCTGAGGCAAATGACGGTGCTGAAGCGTTTTCCTCTGTAATCTGATAGTAGACGCCTTCAAGACCTGATGCATAGCCATCTTTTTTGGTATCATCTACTTTTACGGTCAGTGTGTTGTATGGGTTTACGTCTTTTCCGACAACAGAGTCCGTAAATCCTGTACTGCCTGCCGGGAATGATGGTTTTACAGTATCAACAGTGACCGTGCGGTTATATGAACGTGTCTTATTGGCAATATCCTTAATGGTGATGGTGAACGTGGTCGTGCCATCTGCAATGTATGTTGCTTCGGATTCATTGCCACTGCCAACCATGAACGTAATGCTCCAGTTATCGGCTGTTACAGCGGCAGCGCTGCCAACTTTACTGTTAACTTCTGAATCCGGCTTAAGTGTAACACCGCCATTATTCTTGCTGCTCCATGTCTTTGTTCCATTTGTAACAGTAATTTCATCAATCTTATTTGTATCCCAGGCTTTACCCTTAAGAGTGAAATTGCCCGTAGTTGTTAATCCGCCGTCACCTACTGAAGTTTCAGTAAGGTCAGGGTCATTCATATCAAATGAGAACGTGACAGATTGTACGGCTGCACTGCTCGTGTTACCAAGTTTATCTGCCGCAATTACCCGTAATTCGTAAGTTCCTTCTGCTACACCAGCTCCACCCAGAATATCAGCCGTCCAGCTGCTTCCGTTAACATCAATTGCTGTTGATGCTGCTGTCGGATTAACAACAGTTCCCGGAGCATCACAGGTATAGTACACCTTGCTTGCACCTGCACCGCCATCAATTGCAGTTCCCTTTATAGTAATCGGTGTTGTAAGGAATGACTCATCTGCACCCGGTCCTGTAATGTTGACTGTCGGCGCTGTTGTATCAATCTTTACGGTAAGATTCTTAGTAGAAGTGCGCTGTGCCTTGTCTTTAAGAGTCAGCGTATAGGTATACGTACCATCCCCGTTAGTCTTGCCCTGAGTATATTCCCATGTCTGTGTGCCGGCTGTCCAGACAGTATTTGCACCAGCCTGCATCAAATTGAACGGTGAACCAGCAACCTCAACGTTGTCTTTCTTTACGGTAAGTGTTGCACTTGCAAGATTTGTTTCCGTAATTGTTCCCTGCAGTGTAAATGCATCCTTTGCGAGGTAAATGTCCGTGCCCGTAAGCTCAGTTGCCGCGCCAAAAATTGCTGTGCCATTCTCATCATAAACAGTACCTGCTGTCTTCTGATGTACTGTTGAAACAGGGTCTGTCAGGTCAACTGTAATGGATGCAGTTTTCTTTCCAGCTGCATCAGGATTACCGGTATTCGGGTCGTTTGTTGCCTGTGCCGTATCTGTAGCCTGAATATGTGCCTCATACGTACCTTCACCTACGTACTTAGTCCAGCTGAACTTAAGGTGCTTGTCAGCATCTGCGGTTCCGGCATATTCAGGATCCGGCACACAGATGGCTGTGATGTCCTGACGTGAATCACCTTTAATCCATGCTTCAACCTTCTGCAGGTTTGCATCAAAAACAGTTCCTTCAACAATGATGGAACCTACGTTTGTATATGTTTCTGACTGATAATTCGTAATTTTGACTTCAGGTGCAGATGTATCCATAAGGATGGAATGCGTTACTGACTCTGCTTTCCGTCCCTTGACGTCTTCTCCGCCGATAGTGACCGTATAGGTACCGTCTACGAATGCATCGCTTTCCTTGAAATAGTCCGGCTTTGTTTTGAACGGAATCTTTATTGTATATTCCCTGTATCCTGTTCCACTGACTGGAGCAGATACGCTTATATCCCCAGCGGCAAATGAGATAGGTGTTCCATTCGGTTTCTTAACAATAATGTCAGAAGCCGTAATGTCTTTCGGGTTGGAGTCTGTCAGACGGACAATTATCTTAACGTCATCAGTGAACTGCAGGTTATAGTTAACGTCACTGCCTGCTTCAACTGACAGAACAGGTTTTTTCTGGTCAACGAACGTTGAGTATGTTGTCGTGCTGACAATTCTGTTGCCTGCAATATCCTTTGCCGCAATCCAGGCCTTCTGTGCCTTATCATCACTTACGCTTGAGAAATTGACATTGGCGGTGTATCCGTTTGTACCGACTGCCATTGATATCCAGTCCGTTTCCGATGTGAATGTCGGTGCAGTAGTTACACTATCATCTGTTATCTGATAGTAAACACCCTCAATACCGGAAGCATAGTTGTCTTTAAGGGCATCCTCGACCTTTACAGTCAGTGTACTGTATGAGTTGACGTCTTTTCCAACGACAGTATCTGCAAAGCCAGTACTTCCTGTCGGGAATGACGGCATTACGGTATCAACCGTAACGGTGCGTGTATATGCTTTTGACTTGCCTGCAGCATCCTTAATGGTAATGGTGAACGTAGTCGTACCATCTGCAATGTAGTTCGGCTTTGATTCGTTATCGCTTCCAACCTTGAAATCAATACTCCAGTTATCAGGCATATCATCAGAGGCAGCGTTAACTTTGCTGTTTACTTCTGAATCCGGCTTCAGAACTACCTCACCGGCCTTCTTGCTGCTCCAGATTTTTGTCGTTCCATTGACGGTTGCAGAGATGGTGATTTCATCAATCTTATTTGTATCCCAGGCTTTTCCAGTTAGGGTGAAATTGCCGGTATATGTCTTTCCGGCGCTTCCAATGACAGACTCAGACAATCCCGGATCGCTCTTATCCTTGTAGAAAGTAACTGTCTGTACTGCACCCAGTTTACCCAGGTTATCTTCTGCCATAACCTTAAGTGTGTACGTACCCTCTGCATTACCTGTTGGCCATGCAATAGACCAGTTGCTTCCAGACTTTGTTTCCACAGAAGAAGAAGCTGTCGTAGGATCAGCAACACTTGTACCTGATCCCAGTGTATAATACACATCCTTAATGCCTGAACCATCGTCAGTTGCAGTTCCTTTAAGGATAATTGCATCTCCGCTGGCATCTGTATACGCGCGTGTATGAACCGGTGAAGTAATGTTTACTTCAGGTGCAGTTGCGTCTTTCTCAATGTTCAGCTGCTTTGTGACAGCACCCGCCTTGAGCACGATTGTAGCTACATCCGGCATTGTTGAGTTGGTGACCTTATACTTCATGTGCAGGATCTGGCCGCCGTTTTCATACGTCGTACCCTGCCAGTCGCCGGTAAGGTTCGTCCGCGGAACAGGAATTGCCGGCTGTTCATTTATCGTAAGGGAAATATCTGTGTTTACACTTAATCCCGTAACATCAGCCAGAATGTAGTAGTCGCCGTTTACAAACCACACGTTTGCATTTGACGTCTCAGGCTGCGGATCCGGGTACACTGTAGAAGCCGAAATAATTCCCGGTTTGTACTTCTGAATGATGATATCCGTTGACTCAATCGCAAGATTATGCACATAACCGTCGTTCTCAATCAGGTCAGGCTGCGCAGGCGGATTTGCATTGTCGTAATAGTATCCGATTGAAGTACCACCGTTTGTCTCACCGTACAGAACAAGGTCGAACACACCGGTAGCATGCTGCAGCGGAATATGGATTGTCAGGTTGACGGCTTCACCCATGCGGAGCGTGTCAAAACTCAGTTCTTCCGGTGTAAATGGTGTACCGTCTGCATTACCGTTCGGTTTTACGAGCTTAATATTAAGAGAATCAAGATTGACGGAACTACCATCACTTGCTGGCTGAATTGATGCCAGAATATCACTTCCAACACCAATTGATGCTGACTGGGTGTTAATGTTGTTCCACTCAATTGATGCTGTTGCAGCTGACGTAAACAGGAAGCGCGGATAGCTTGCCGCCACGGATGAAGAAAATGCCTCATGTTTTGAAGCATCAAGTTCAGCTTTTGTAACATCAACTGAAATCGGTGTGTTATCCTGCTTTACACCGGTAACCGTAAGGGCTGCGCGGTTTGCATCAAGATATCCGATCTGTGTTGTCGTCGGGAAATAAAGCTCGTCTGACTGTGCAGTCTTCTTTGTCTTCAAGATAGAATACATATCAGACTTGTGATAGTAATAGTTTGATATATTTTCAGCTTTATCTCTTGCTGTTACATAGATATAAATCGGGTCAGAAACATTTGACCCGTTAGAATAAGACAGTTTTCCCTGCAGATCTGCTTCGTAGAAGATTGCTGACCATGTATCTGTTCCGTCAGCAACTTTTTCCATGATAAGTGAGCCGTCGCCTTTATACAGGCCTACGCGGACTTCCTGAATTGTTGAAGCATCGTATGTTTCACCACGAATTTCAACCATCTTATAGAAGGTAACCGTCTCTTTCTCATTATTTCCGCCGTAGGTAGAAGGCTTTGTAACGAGGATTGCAGGGGCAGAGTTATCAATCTGGAATGAACGTGCTGCTACTGATGATTTTCCTGACTTATCAAGTGCTGTGACATTCACTTCATACTTTGAATCAAGAAGACCGTTGGTGGCGTCTTCTGTATCCACAGTGAGTGTCCATGTTCCTGCTTTGATGTCAACATTGGCTGTGTATGTCTTGGAATTTGCGGGGTCTTCCGTGCTCTGGAATTTGACGGTAACGCTGTCGAGCGCGGTTTCATCAGATGCCTTACCCGTAAAGGTAACAGTATCCTTTAAAACTGCGTCTACATCTGGCGATGTAATGGATACGAGAGGTTTCTGCGTATCGACCGCGCCTCCGAGACCGATTTCACGCGGACATGACGTAAACAGCAGCGACACCGCCATAAGGGCTGCACCGGCTGCAATCCGCAGTAAGGGTTTAGTTTTCTCTGTAAAATTCTTCCTAAGCATACACATATTCCTTGTCCTCCACCAACTAGAACAATGAAACACGAAGTCCCGCACTCAGCTGATACTGAATGTACTTGACGTTCGAATCCGGATCAAATGCAACATCTGAAGGCATTGACCACCACTGGAATTCTAAATACGTAGAAACGGCAGTAAGGAAGGTTCGCTTTTCAAATGAAGCCTTTGGTATTTCAACTTGAGCCACAAGAGCAGAAAGGATTTGAGGCTTTCCACTCTGTGTCTGAGTAAACATCGAGAAGTTTGCACCGACAGCCATGGTTGCACTGCACCATGTCCATCCCGGTCCAAAGAAATAACTGAACGGCAGTTTGCCGAGGTTTGCCAGCAGCTTGATACCCATGATATTTCCACCGTAGCGGAGCGGCTCATACGGATATCCATATATGTCGTGCATCATGTCAAACTGACTTTGCGTCATCTGACCGAACTGGGCTTGCAGCTTTACGTTTTCGTCAAAGAACGTAAGACCGACACCAACGTCGTAGAAAGATACACCGAGCATATGGGCATCTATGTAAAGTCCCTGAATGAATGACGGTACTTCATACGAAGCCTTGTCACCGCGGCGCAGTTCCAGAGCCACAGACTTAAGGGCTGTATCGTCAGTTGCAATACCTGAGTAATCAATCTGCTCGTTATAACGTCCCGCATCATTCGGCGAGAACAGTTTTACGGTCGGAGCAGTCTTGTCAATCTGGATGATGCACCGTGTTGCAACAGTTTCGCCTGTACTCATCGTCGCGCGGACAATGATGTAGTGCATGCCTTCCGTAAATTCAGAGTTCTCAATGCGGTAGCGCCAGCTGCTCTTTGAACTGACCTGCTCGTATGTTTTGCCGTTATCGAAACTGAGTTCGACACTCTCTACCTTAAGAGACTTAATCCTGTTCTTTTCTTCCTTAGGAGTTTCCTTGCTTTCAAGGGCAATCTTTTCTTCTGCGGACAGCATGTAACCGGCAGATCCTGACATGTACGGTCTGTTGATTGCATAGTCACCCATTGCAATACTGTCAATTGATACCCATGGACCTGCTGCCACATAGGTAACTGTCTGTTCGGCAGATTTCACAACGACACCATTGTCGAGCGTAGTACGCAGGTAATACACATGTTCACCGTCTGCAAGCAGTTCAGGAGTAATGGCAAACTTGACGTAATCTGTATCGCTGACATCTGACATGGCAATTTCTGCACCGTCCATAACGAGTGACACGTAATTAATGTCAAAGTCAGATTCTACCTGGCCGTAAATGTTGAAGTTACCGTGCAGTGTGTCACCCGTCATCGGGTACAGCAGATTGACTTCGGCAGGAACTCCGGCAGCATCAATCTTGAAGTTGCGTGCTACGCGGGTAACGTTGCCGGCCTTATCTTCTCCTGACAGTTCCAGGTTGTACATACCGTCTTTCAGACCACTTACATCAAGATCTGCACTGATAACGTTGTTTGCAACATACTCGCGCATTGAAAGTTCTTGCGGAACATTGTTTACGTTATCAAGACTGCGTATCTGGACATACAGCTTTTCAAGACTGATGTTATCTGTCGTCTGACCTGATACGGAAATCTTTCCTGTTGTAACAACCGAGTTATCACGCGGCAGTTCAAGAGTAAGGACAGGTGAAGTATTATCAATATTTACAAGGCTTGAATACAAACTTTCAATGCCATATTTATCCCAGACTTTGATGAACACAATGTGCGTTCCGTCTTCTACTACGCGGGTATCAAAGTCATATGACCATTCCTCTGTTCCCGTGACTATATCCCATGTAGTACCATTATCCAGGGAGATGAGCACCTTTTCGATTCCGTTTGCGTCCCATGTAGTACCAGAAATCGTAATGCGGTCGTGGACAGTCGTCTCAAATGACGGCAGTTGAACTTCGCCTTCAGGTTCGTCGTTTGAAATACGTACCGTGCGTGTTACTTCATTGCCCTCAACGCCGAACTGATCAACTGCGAATACCGTAATGACGTGTTCGTTATCCGTAAGGGATCCGCCTGCAATAGGGATTGACCAGCTTGTACCAACTTCCGGAAGCTTACGGAAATCGCCATCATCAATCTTGTACCAGATGGTAGAATCGCCATCATCATCAACTACGGTACCAGATACAATGAAATCAGTTGTCTCAACCGACATTTCTTCAGGCAGCTGGATGGTAACAACCGGCTTGTCAGATTCCTGATCAATGACGTATGTCTTTTCTTTATATGTAAGCACGTTGCCAGAAGCGTCTGTTATGACAAATTCCATGTCATCATCAAGCGGCTGCTCACGTGTACCAATCATTGTTGAAGCAAACGGTGTGAACGAAAGCGGCTGCTCGAACTCCTGACCCTCTTTGTTCAGGTTATAGTAGCCGGAAACAATTCTTCCGTTGTCAGTAATCTTCATTGAGAACAATGTCTCGCCGTTAATCACATCCTCTGGAGCAGGAACTACCGTGACAATCTGTGGCGGCGTAACATCCTTGAACACAGAATGACGTACGATTGTCTCACTGCCGGCTGCATCAACTACGCGGACATCTACCGGCACGAAACCTTCTTCACATGTGCTCAGGCTTACATTTGCAGCATATTCGTCTGCAGACTCTCCTGACAGGTTCATCTGTTTCCAGCTCGCACCATTGTCAATGGAGTATTCTACCTTCTCAACACCGTTTGCGTCTGAAGCCTGTACCTTAAGGTCAATTGTGTTCTGGAGCCATGCCTGCTCGTCCGGCGTTACAATGCTTACTGCAGGTTTTGCGCTGTCTTTAATAAGTGACACAGCAGCCTGGTCATAGGTAATTCCTTCTTTATCAGTAATGCGGATTACAATATTGTCGTACTGTCCGTCCTGTGATGCTGTTATATAGATGAAATTGTCTGACTTACGGATCTGAAGACCGTTTGTGTTGTCGACAATTTCTGCCTGGAACGGAGCCTTTACATTGACATAACCTGCAAGTTCCTTTCCATCCTGTAAGAGATATGCATTCTTGTACTTCGGAACATCGTTCATCCAGTACACTTTCTCGTCGTCTGCAAGTCCTACCTCAGGAGCAGCACGTACAACGGCAATTGTTCCCGTGGCATCTGCTGTCTGTGTCTTACCTACCGTGGCAGTTACTGCAAACGTAGTAATTTCCGCCTCCATGTTCTTGAGCGGAATGAATGCCTCGTACTCGTCAGTTGGTGTACCGTCTGCACCGACAATGCGCTTTGCAGAAAGTTTTGATTCTGCAGATACATTGCCGTTCACTGTTGTCGTGTATGTAAGTCCAGAAACCGCAAGTCCTGATTCAACGACTACGCGCAGTGTTGCAGGTTGTTCTTTCGCACCGATTGATGGCAGTTCCACAATCATGCCTGAAAGATACGGTGTGCCGTCGACTGAATCGAAGCGTACCTTTACATCCGTGTCACGGTTCACTGTCTTCTTTGATGAGACTGCCTTTTCCTTAACGTCTACAACTTTTGCCTCGACAGAAGATGAACCTGCCGGTAAAAGGCTGTACGGAATGGCACCTGCTTCTGCATATGCCATAACGCCGTCGACACCATCTGCAAGTTCAGCACCTGCCGCGTTAAGTGACATGAATGAAAGCGCATCCTGATAGTAACAGGTATAGTAAAGCTGCTCGCCCTCAATCCATACAAAGGATGGAGCTGCTGCAACCGGAATTTTTGCCTTTGGATCAGCTTCCAGGTCAGGCATTTCCAGCGGCGAAACTTTCTTCACGGCAACGGCTGCAACTGCCTGTGCACTTGTTCCGTTGACGGCGCGAAGTTCTACTATATAAATACCTTCACTGAAGCTTGAAGCACTGACGTCAAATGAGAACGCGCCATTTTCATCTACGCTAAACGATTTCCATGCCGGCAACTCCTGACTCATCGTCGGGTCTGCCTGCGCTGCCTTTACGCTTTCTGCAGAAATAAGCCTGTATTCGGCCTTTACTCCACTGAAGTCACTTATTCCGGTCAGAGAACCGGCGATCTTCACGTTATTAAAGCCATCCTGCACGCCGTTCGTCTTAAGCTTGAACTGCGGTGCAACATCCGGCACCTTGAACGTAAGCGGAGATGATTCGTATGTCAGGTTCTTCTTTGTCGTGACCTTAACTGTTGTCGGGCTTGATGTTCCCGTCTTACCGGTCGCCGTAAGGAGAATGCTGTTGCCTGAAAGTGTCGCCTTGACAAATCCTTCATCCGGCACAAGTTCTACGGAAGCAGCAGTACCGCCTGTTACGTAGCCGCTGACACTCTCGCCCTTCTCAAGGAAGACCGTTCCGTCAGCAGCAATGCCGCTGTCAGAGAAAACAACTGCTTCGTCAGCACGTACCTTTGTCAGGTTCGTCTGGTACAGGAAATAATCCTGGCGGCTTTCGCGTTCGTACATATCCGTCGCGATAACTGCCACGTGAACAGTACCCCATGGAGCCTGTGTCAGGTCGATTGAATATGCCGAGGCGCCCTTTTTGCCTTTTGCATCAATTTCGCCGGCATCAACGTCGTTGAACTGCCATTTGATTGAAGTAAGGCCGCAGTCACTCGAGACGGAACCATTCAGAACCGGCGTTGTTTCCGGGTGAATGACCATGCTCAGTTCGTATGGACTTTCACCGGCAGGAATGCCTGCGCCACCTTTTACCTTGACGGTTGCATCGCTGAAAGAAGGAACTGCGCCTTTTGCCGTAAACGGAACTGTCACCGTCTTTCCTGCAGTGCCATGAATGTCGACGGCATATACGCTCAATGTATGTGCTCCTGCTGCAAGCGGTTCACTCAGCTGACTGAAAATATCCGTATAGAAAACGCCTTCCGTAGCAAGTACGTGATCAGCGCCGCCCTTGTCGATTGACCAGTGGATTTCCGCGACACCATCGTCATCTGAAACGCCCCCGCGCAGGAACATTTCATCCCCGATGACCGGCCCCGTCTTAGAGCCGTCATATTCCGGTGACTGAATGACAACAACAGGAAGGTCTGCTTCAAGATCAACGTCCAGATTGCGCTTCAGGACGGCGACGTTGCCGACTTTATCAGTTGCTGTAATGACAAGAGTCTGCTTCTTTGCAGTCTGTCCCAGAATATCAAAGTCCTGCACCCAGTACGGGTTTCCGTCTGTAAGTACGAACTCGCCGGTTTCTTTTCCGAGTTCCCAGGTAAGGGATGTAAGACCGATTTCATCATAGACAGAACCTGCAACGGTAAAACGTCCGTTTACAGCTTCATCTTCTGTCGGAGAATAAATGGTAATCTGCGGTTTTGAGTTATCTACAAAGAACAGGAATGAGCTTATGCCCTGTGTTCCCTGCTTATCAACAGACTTGAACCAGCATACCTGCGGGCCGTCTGTAAGTTTTCTCGTATCAATGTC
Organism: Treponemataceae bacterium; assembly: GCA_045640805.1. GTDB lineage: Bacteria > Spirochaetota > Spirochaetia > Treponematales > Treponemataceae > Treponema_I. The sequence goes on along the minus strand of JAZUFS010000237.1, from coordinate 1,561 downwards.
CAGCTTGAAGCTGTATGTATCTGTTTTCTTGGCGTAAGAGAACTTGATTGGTTCCTCGCCGTCTGCGTTATCATTCAGGAAATAAGAAAGTGACTGTATGCCATTTCCATCAGAAATAGTTCCCGTAAGCTTTATCTTGCCGGAAACAAGCATTCCCAGGTCGTGACTGTCTACTGTGGTAACCGGCTTCTTGCGGTCAAGGTGCCATTCTGTCCTGACAGATTTTCCCTGAAGGCCATTGATGTCGACACCGTATGCCGTAACAGAATGCTTGCCTTCATACATCTGTGTCGTGTCCAGGAAGTATGACCAGAACTCTTTTCCTTCTGCACGAACCGGATGTTCCACATCGTCATCAAGGATGAGCTCAACGTACTCAACAGCATCATCATCAATACATGTTCCGACAATGTTCAGATTGCCGGGAACACGCATGTTCACACTAGGATTTGTAATACCTGTAACCGGGAGGTCTGAATCAGGATCAATCCAAATATTATAAGGACCGGCGATGGTAACATTACCACCCTGATCTTCAGCAGTGACAACAAAGTTCCATTCGCCGGCTTTCTTTTCGTTGATGTCGAATTCTTCCTGCCAGCTTTCCTGCTTCTCGAGTATTCTTTCCTCATTAGCGTCTCTGCTGCCACCAGCATAAAGAGCTGCTGCTGAGAACAAAATTAAAAGTAGTTGCGCACTCCACTTTCTCATCTGTTTTCCTTCCGGCCTTTTTGGCCTTATTAGTATTTTTGTAACCAGGTGTTGCAATCACCAGATTACACTAATCTCATAAAAACATCCAATCTCTCCAATCTTATTATCGGTAATATTTTACTAAAGGTAAAGTGAATTCGTATATATAAGTAATAAAAACCTAAAAATTTCGCGTTTTTTAATAAGAAAGTGCACTTTTTGCTTTGCAGTGTATGAATTTAGCGTATCTTTACACAGAAAGATTAAGAGCATTCAGATGCCGTGAGGATGAAATTGAGATGTCGTGAAATGATTTTCCGGCGAATTTCTCAGCCGATTATGAGCGAAATGAGCCTGTCGAGATCGTCGCGGTTGAAGTAGTCAATCTGGATTGAGCCCTTGTCGAAATCGCCCTTGAGCGTGACTTTCGTGCCCAGTTTTCCGATAAGCTGTTCTTCAAGTGCAGCGTAATCCGGGTTGCGCGCAGGCTCTGGCTTTGCAGGCTTTTTCGCCGTGCTTCCCTTTGGCTGGTTCATTTCCGAAGCCTGGCGTTCAGCTTCGCGCACAGACAGATTCTGACCGACAATGCGTCCGAACAGAATGCGCTGATCCTGTGTGTTCTCAACTGAAAGCAGGGCACGTGCGTGTCCGGCAGTAATTTTCTCGTCAGCAAGTGCCGACTGCATGTCTTCAGGCAGTTTCAGCAGGCGGATGGCATTGGCTACGGTAGAGCGGTTCTTTCCGACGCGCTTTGCAGCTTCTTCCTGTGTAATGCCTGCCATGTCCATAAGTTTCTTGTAGGCAAGGGCTTCTTCAAGTGCATTCAGGTCTTCACGCTGAATGTTCTCGATGAGTGCGACTTCAAGTT